>CAUJKL010000361.1 GCA_963204995.1 Planctomycetota bacterium
AAATCGTGGGATAGGCTTCCAGCCTGTCATTTTCCCCGTATTTCTGACAGGCTGGAAGCCTATCCCACCCAATAAAATCACAGCCTCGGAGCGTAGGAGGTAGAAAGCTCCTCCGGCCCGAAGGGTCGAAACAACCACTGCGGGTGCCGTAAGGCCCCGGTCGACAGATCGCAAATTTACTTCCCAAGCCCTGAAAGGGCGACACGGCGAGAGCCAACACCATGGCAGGAACCCATCAACAGCTCCTCGACCATATCGTGTTCAGTACAAAGAACCGCAAGCTCTATCTCTCCGATGGACATCGCAACGAAGTTTTCGCCTATATGTTGACTATCACCTTCGATATATCTGAGAGTAGCGATACTAAATGTGTCACCCTTTCAGGGCTTCGATACGCACTTGGCAATCGATCCGGGGCCTTACGGCACCCGGCAGGGGTTGTGCGGACCCTTCGGGCTCAAGACGTAAAACCAGGAATCATTGGGGAAGTTATTTCGTGAGCGTTGCTAGGACGCCTTGCCGCCGATCTTCGTCGGAATGCTCAGCAACACGGATCCACAAGTGACGTACAGCGTCTTGAGATCGTCACCTCCGAAGGTGCAATTCGTAACCGTGTCTTCCGGCGTCTCGCGGTAGGCAAGCAGTTTTCCTTGCGGGGAAACGACGTGAATGCCCGGCTTCGTATCGAGCGTTTCGCTCGTCTTGCGCGTTTGATGTAATCCGGCCGCCACGTACAGATTCCCAACGGAATCGATACACATCCCGTCACCGCTGCGTCCGGGATAGAAATTGATCAACACTCGGCCGTTCGAGACGCCGCCGTCGGCGCTCAAGTCGTAGACCCGGATGTCTCGGTGATGGTCGGCGTCGGGGTGGGCTTCGATCACATAGAGCTTCTTGTTGTCGGGGGAGGTGACGATGCCGTTCGGCATGTGGACATCAGGCCAAGCCAGGATCTGATGCAGCGATCCGTCTTGATCAATGCGATAGACGGCCTTCAGATTCTCGCCGACCGGATCTTCGACAGCGGATCGCGAAGAGAAGTAAATCCGTCCTCGGTCGTCCATGCACAAGTCATTGGGTTTCGCGAGTCGTCGGCCTTGGTAACCATCCGCCAGCACTTCGATCTTGCCTGTCTTGGCATCGGTGCGAGTGATGCGAGCCGATGCGCCTTCGCAAGCCAACAGACTTCCATCCGGTGCAAAGTACAAACCGTTCGTCTCATTCGAGTTCTCGCGGAATACAGACAGCCGCTTCGTTTGCGGATCCCACTTCAAGATCTTGCTGACCGGGACATTCGTGAACAGCAAGGTTCCATCGGGCGCTGTTGCGGGGCCTTCCGTGAAAACGGTTTCGTCTTCGACCTTGGCCAAGATTTCGACGGGCCCGAGGTAGTCGTCCGTCTTGAGGCCAGAGTAATCAGCTGCGGTGGAGCGTTGCGGTTGCATGCTACCGCCCGCAACGAGACCTGCCGCGACACCTGCGCTGTGCTGAAGGAATCGGCGGCGAGTTGGCGACGTTCGTGGGAGAGAATCTGACATGCTGCTGGCTCCAAAGACGACTTCGATCTTGATTCGGAAACTCGGCTACTTATTCGCACCGGCAATCATGCCGACAATGCCCATGATCCACACGGCTCCCCAGACCAATGTAAAGATGCCACCCATGACGATGCCGATCCAGGCGTGAACGGATCCTTTGACGGCCGGGTTTTCTTTTCGTTTTCGGAGTCCCATGATCCCGAGAACGAAGGCTGGGATCGCCAGAAACAAGCCAAGGCATGGAAACAGCGAGAACAGCCCCAGGTAATAGGCGATCAATGCGGGCATGTTCTTGTACGGAATGATTCCGCCCGTTGCGTCGCCGTCGCTGGACGACGACGGCACTGCGGGAACGCTGCCGCCAATCTGCGGGCTGTTGTAGGGATTTTCGCCGAATGGATTCTCTGAACCGTGCGCCATCGTCGCTTACCTTTGGAGATGACTAATAGAGTAACATCCGAGCCGGCGATTGTAACCGAGTGTTCGGGTCGGAGTAGATTCAGCGGGAAAAACCTACGCGGCTGGCCAGATGCCGATACGGCGATATTGCCTTCCCCTGTCTTGAGGGCAACCGTCTGATTGCGTTACGATAACAAACCTATTCCGCGTTTATCGTTCATTGGTTCCCGCCGCATGTTCGGCAGCCCTTTATTCTCGCGAGTTCCGGAGCAGATTTATGGCAATGTTAATCGTCGTCGAACAAGGAAAGAGAACGTCGTTTGAGTTGAAGCCAGGGCCGAACCTAGTCGGTCGGCACCCGGACTGTGCGATCGAGATCGTACAAGCCAGCGTCTCGGGAAAGCATGCGGCGATTTATGGCGAGAAGGGCGATTTCTTCATCGAAGATACTGGCAGTCGCAACGGAACCTTCGTCAATAAGCAGCAGATCACTACTCGCATTAAGTTGAACCACAACGATATGGTTCAGTTCGGGGATGCGGTATCCAAGTTCGAGCAACCAGAAGCGGTTCGAGCTCCAGCACCCGTCGCGTCCCCGTCACCCGTTGCGGCAACTCGGCCCGCACCGGCTGCGTCTGCCGCAGCGGCGGGCACAATCGACGAAGCCATGCTAGGCACGATCTCGCTCGACGATGATACCGAGGAAGACACAAACATTACCGGGCAAATGTCGGGGCAAGGCCGCTTTGGCATCTTGGACTCCAATCCAGAAGCGAAGCTGAAGGCCGTTCTCGAGATCAGCAACAGCTTGGCTGGTGAAGTTGATCTGAACGTCTTGCTGCCGAAGATTCTTGATACGTTATTTAGCCTCTTCACCTACGCCGATCGCGGCTGCATCTTGCTCAAGGATGCAAACGGAGAGATGGTGCCCAAGGCGATGAGGCATCGTCGAAAGGGCGAGGACGCGAGCGTGCGCCTCAGTCGCACGATCATCAATAAAGTCTTGACCGACAAATGCGGCGTGATGTCGGCGGACGCTTCGTCGGACGATGCGTTCAGCGGCAGTCAATCGATTGCGGACTTGAAGATTCGTTCGATGATGTGCGTCCCGCTGCTCGGTCTGAACGGCGAACCGCTCGGTGTGTTGAGTATCGACTCGCAAAATCCGCTCGGCCAGTTTGGGCAGGAGGATTTGGAAATCCTGATGACTGTCGCAGGTCAGGCTGCATTGTCGTATGAAAACGCGAGACTCATGCAGTCGTATGCTCAGAAATTGAAGCAAGATGGCGAGATGGAAATCGCCAAGACCGTGCAACGTGCCTTGCTGCCCACAACCTTTCCCCAAGTGGACGGTTACGAGTTCTACGCGTCTTACGATTCCGCTCAGGCCGTTGGTGGTGACTACTTCGACGTGTTTCCGCTTCCCGACGGCAAGATTGTGTTGTCGTTCGGCGACGTCGCTGGAAAGGGAGTACCGGGCGCATTGATCATGTCGCGAATGTCCAGTTGCGTGCAAAGCACGATCCGGCACGTCACGGATCTCGAAGAAGCGATTTGCGCGATCAATGATCACATGTGCGATAGTGCGGTCGAAGGACGTTTCGTCACCTATATTCTGGCGATCGTCGATCCGGCGACGCATACCTTCAAGATCTCGAACGCGGGCCACATGTCACCGATCATTCGTCGTGCAAGCGGCGCAATTGAACAGTTCAACGATGAGTTGGTGGGGCCACCAATCGGCGTCGTCGACGGCTATCCATTCGACACAGAGACAAAGTCGCTCGAACCCGGCGACTTGATCGTCTTATTCACCGATGGCGTTGACGAGGCCATGAATTACCAAGACGAACTTTACGGAGGCGACCGCTTGCTTGAGTTCGTGAAGAACGGGCCCGCTAAGGCAGATGAACTTGGCAAGGCGCTCCTGGCTGACGTTCGGAAGCACGCCAACGGTCGACCACAGAACGACGACATCACCATCATGGCGTTCGGACGCAATCCAGCGTGAGCGATCGCTAAGGATCGTCCAGGAAATGACTTCATGGAACGAGGTGGCTGGGGCTGAGTCCGCGAAGCCCCGGCTTACCCTGTTTCAAGATTTGGAAGTTATTTCCAGGACGATCCTAAGTTCCAGAACCGTGATTACTCGTCGGTCTAAAGGGGGGCGGGCGCAATACTGCTCGGCACGAGATGTGCTAGCCGGAATAATCCTCAAACATGGCACCTTTGGCACGGGATTTGCGCCAGGCATTTGACCGTATTGTTTCACTGTCAGGATGGCAGCTACGGTCATGATGGTCCAGAATATCAACCCCCAACGAACTCCGGCGGCAACGCTCGCAAAGAGAACTGCGGCAGCAAGTCGCTCGGCAGAAGTGCCGCGAAGCGTGCCCCGACTCCGATGGCGACAGCGAAGTACCTGACTGCGACAATCCCACCGACAAGCCGAAACTCAAAGAGTCCGGCATCACCGGACTCAAGTATTTCGACAAGCTACAAGATCATCGGGCTGATTCATTCTGAAAGGTGGGCGATTGAATTGTCCCTCAAATTGATAAAAAGGTATCACCGTGACCAAGAAACAGAGAAAGGAGCCACGGCTATTTAGTCATAACTCCTTTTGTTTCAATTACTTCTGACTAGTGGGCGATACTGGACTCGAACCAGCGACCTCCACGATGTCAACGTGGCGCTCTAACCAACTGAGCTAACCGCCCGGTGTCTTACTCGACAAAGGTTTGCGTTCTTGACGACCGAAATCGGCCCTCTCGGAACCCATTTCGGTGATCTTGAAACACTATACTACTCCTACTTGTCAAAGTGAGCAACGCCTCGTTTTGCTCTAGAGAGTAGCCGATAGAGCCTGCTGCGGTACTAGCTGATTGCGTACTTCGGACGCTTACGGTTGTACTGCCGGTAATGGTGATGCCTTCTCAAATTTGCCGTCCTCCAGAGGCCGAGTGCTTTGCGGTCGGCAAGTCGATTCAACCTGCGCGACAGATGCTGTGACCGATCTCGTTTCGCTGGCAACGGACTAGCCGGAAACTGAACTAGCAGTCAGCCGGGTGTTCAATGTGGAATAGATTGTGGCAATGCGCGACCTCAGCGATGAGCAACTGGCTGCCGAAGCCGCCCGCGAAGGTTCGGACGGACCTGCCTTCGTGGCCATTGTGGACCGGTTTCAGGACCGTGTGTGGCGAGTCTGCTATCGACTCATGGGAAATGCGGAAGATGCTAGCGACGCCACGCAGGAAGTCTTCGTCCGACTGTTCCTCCAGCGAACGCAATTTGAAGGGCGGAGCAAATACACGACTTGGATGCACGGAATCGCGATTCGAACTTGTTTAATGATGCGGCGCGGAAGAGGCCGCCGGAAGAAACACGAAGAAGTCGCACAACGACAAGGAACCGAACGGCACGAACGATCGCATCGCGACTCAACCGCGACAATGCTCGACGTGGCACAAATGCTCGACACGCTTGAGGAAGAAGACCGAGCGATGCTGATTTTGAAATATGCAGAGGGATACAACTACGACGAATTATCCGAGATGTTTGCTCTCTCGGTGAGTGGTTGCAAGATGCGGCTGAGCCGTGCTCGTGATCGATTGAAGGAACGATTTCCCGAACACACCTTTGGCGAAGGCGAGGAGTGATGATGGCCAGCGACTTATTGCAATCTCTTGCGAACGACCAAGTGCCGGATCGGCCGCACGGAATGACGCGTCAAGTTCACGAACGGCTGAACCCCTTGTTGGTGACATTACATCTCGCGGAGTTTGTTCTGCAAACTTTGCCCTACGCGTTCTTTCACTTTTTGAGAGCACTACTCGGTGCTTGTCTGTTTAGTTTGACCGGCGAGTTCCGGAACGAAGGAGAAAATCATGGAACCTGAAACGAATCCCGTGGCTGAAGTAGGCGAATTCGCCGCGAACGAATTATCGCAAACTGCATTTCAATCCAAGAGCGCTCTGGTTGACAGCTTTACATCTGCCTTTGCGCAGGTGATCGAACTCGCTCCGAAAGTGCTGGCCGCCGTGGTGGTTTTGGCCATCGGGTATTTCGCCGCCAGATTGGCTGCCAATGCCATTTCAGCTTTGGCCGACAAACTCGGTCTGCAACGGGCGGCCGAGCGGAGTGGTCTTTCGAAATCGATGGAGCAAGCGGGCGTCACACGAACCATGCCGCAGATTGTCGGCACGATCATGTTCTGGCTGTTGCTTTCCGTCTTCTTGGTCGCGTCGTTTGATATTCTCGACTTGCCCGGGGTAACGGGAGCTATCGAGAAGGTCGTGGCCTACATCCCGAAGGTGCTCGTCGCGACGGTCTTAGTGGTGATTGGCTTGCTGCTGGCCGCATTCTTACGTGGCGTGATCGCGACGAGTGCCGATCGCGTTGGCGTCTCTTACGCTCAGCAATTGGCCAGCGGATGTTATTACATCCTGGCCTTGATGACGTTTATCGCTGCTTTCGAGCAACTGCAAATCACGTTCGAGTTGCTCAACTATGCAATTCTCATTGCGTTTGGCGCGGTGGCACTGGCGTTGGGGCTCAGCTTCGGGCTCGGTGGGCGCGATGTGATGGCAGGCATCCTGTGCGGCTATTACTTGCGTCAGCGATTTCAATCCGGTGATCGTGTATCGGTCGCCGGCTACGAGGGAACCGTGCGTGAAGTTGGTCCCGTTTCAACCATTGTCGAGACTGATGAGAATGGGCTGATGCACCGGCACTCCGTTCCAAATAGCATGATGCTGAACGAGGCCGTGCGGTAGCGTTTTGGCTGCCCACGCGTAAACACCACGACGCAAGAAAGCAAGCGACCGCGTCGGAATCCTTCCGGCGCGGTCGCTTTTGCTAAATGGCTACGAGATCCATCTCGATGAAGGTGTTCGGCCAAAATCCTTCCCGTGCGGGCGAGGAGGACTAAGCCACTAAGCGGAAAGCCGACTGCCGTTCCCTCACGCCATCAACAAACTCTTCAAAGATGCGGACATCCAGTGCCGAAGCCGAAGTAGCTTCGGGATGGAACTGGGTGCCAATCGCAAGCCAATCTTCCGTGACGCTTTCGATCGCTTCCACCACACCATCTGGGCAACGAGCGGTCACCGCGAAGCCTCGAGCGACTTCATCGACGGCCATGTGGTGCATGCTGTTCACGCGAATCTCGCCATCGCCATAGACTCGCTCCATCAAGCTTCCCGGAACTACTTCCAGGCTGTGTCGATGAGACGGATCTTGCAGATCCTTATGGGGAATGGCGGTCGGCAAGTCTTCCGCGATGTGCAAGAACAAGTTGCCGCCTTGCGACACGTTCAGCAACTGCATGCCCACGCCGATCCCGAACACCGGCATGCGGCGGTCGGCGATCAGACGCATCAGCTTGCGATCAAACGTCTCGCGGCGGGGCTCCATCGGGCGAACCGTTGGGTGCAGCATGAATCCGTCACGACGGGGATCGAGGTCTTGGCCGCCGATCATTACAAATCCATCGAGGCGGTCAAGAATCGCTTCGATATCGGTGCTCTCTTCGAGTGGCGGAAGAATGATCGGGATGCCGCCGACTGCGGTGATGCAGTCGTAATAGCCGGCACATACATAAGAGAACGCGGGGGCATCTTTCGTGGCGTTGCGGAAATCTGCGTTAAGACCGATGAGTGGCTTCGATTGCATTGAGTGAACCTCCCTGATTCGTGGTGAGTGTCTCCGTGACACTTCCGTTAACGCCGCCGTGGTCATTAACGTGGTCGCAAAGTCTACGGTTCCCGGAAAACTTCGCAACTAACAAACCGTATCTTGCGAGGTCGACGACACCAGCCACAACATTGTGTGCAAGCACCCTACGATGCTAGCACGCGAGGGCCGAAAATTAGAATCGGCATAGCTTCACGATTCAGCCCCTTGAGCCGTCCCGCCAACGTTCGTTGCCTGATGCTGTCCAAGTGCTTTACGACGTGTCCCGAGCCCACTATTCTTTAGTGACAAGGCAATTCCGCTGCCATCGCTCCACGTTCGAGTTTCAGGCTTCGATTATGCTGTACCGCAATGTTTGTATCGAGTCGTTTGGTTACACATTACCCAGCGAAATCGTGACTTCAGACGACATCGAACAGCGACTTCAGCCGCTCTATCAACGGTTGCGGCTGCCCGAAGGCCGGTTGGAGTTGATGACCGGCATCCGTGAACGCCGATTCTGGGAGCCAAATACGCTGCCCAGCGACAAGAGCATCGAAAGCGGCAGAAAGGCCATTGCCAACGCGGGAATCGATCCCAGCCAGATCGGGGCGTTGATTCACGGCTCGGTCTGCCGCGATCACCTCGAACCCGCGACTGCCTGCCGAGTGCATCATCACCTTGGTTTGGCGAGCAACTGCGTGATCTACGACGTCTCGAATGCGTGTCTTGGTCTGCTCAATGGCATGATCCAAGTTGCGAACATGATCGAGCTCGGACAGATCCGCGCCGGGTTGATAGTGGGAACGGAAAGCGGACGACAGCTCGTCGAGACAACGATCGACACACTCAATCGCGACGAGACACTGTCGCGCAGCCGATTAAAAATGGCGGTGGCTTCCTTGACCATCGGCTCGGGAAGTTGCGCGATCCTGTTGACGGATCGCGAACTGAGCCAGACCGACAATCGCCTGCGAGTCGCAACGGCACGAACGAACACGAAGTACCACGAGTTGTGCCATAGCGGCCAGGACGAAGCAGGTTCCGGCATGCAGCCGCTGATGCAAACGGACTCGGAACAGTTGATGCGTGAGGGCATCGCCACCGGAGTCGCCACATTCACCCGCTTCATGAACGAAACAGAGTGGACGCCGGACGACATCGATAAGACGTTCTGCCATCAGGTCGGGTCCGCTCACCGCAAGCTGATGCTCGAATCGCTTGGCCTGCAAACTGAACGCGACTTTGCCACGCTGGAATGGCTAGGTAATACCGGTTCGGTTGCGTTGCCGATCACGATGGCGATCGGACTCGAAGAAGGCCACATCAAATCCGGCGACAAGGTCGGGCTGTTGGGTATCGGCTCCGGGATCAATTGCCTGATGCTCGGTGCGACATGGCAGCAAACCTTGGTTAACGGCAAGCCAAGTCAACGAGCGGCATCCCACGCGATCGCGTCTTCTCCCGTTGTGGCTTAGTCGCTGTATGCGTCTCCCGGAGTTCGGACGCCACATTATGGGCGAGAGAGCAACACTTCGGAAACGAATCATCTTTCGAGTCCTCGCCATCGCACTCTCGCTGTCTCCTTTGGTCGCCTTGGAACTAGCCTTGCAACTGACAGGCATTGGCGAAGTTCGGGAAGCTGACGTTCCAGCGATCGGCTTTCAAGCCACCTATCCGCTGTTCGTGCTGGACGAAGCGGGCGAGCATTTCGAAATCGCCAAATCGCGACAAGCCTACTTCTATCCCGACTCGTTCGACGCCCATAAAGCGTCCAATGAATTCCGCGTCTTTTGCCTAGGCGGCTCCACCGTCCAAGGGCGTCCTTACAGCATCGAGACATCGTTCACCACCTGGCTCGAGTTGAGCTTGAACGCCGCCGATCCTAGTCGCCAGTGGCAAGTCGTCAACTGCGGCGGCGTTTCGTACGCGAGTTATCGCTTGGTTCCGATTCTGCAAGAACTCCTGGCGTACGAGCCGGACTTATTTGTGATCTACACGGGACACAACGAGTTTCTGGAGGCCAGAACCTTTGCGAACCTTCCGCCGGTGAGTCCTTTGTCACGTGTGCGGACTTTCAATCTCGTCCGCTCCGCGTGGTCGGGCGAGTCGCGATTGCAAGGAGCGGGACAGCCGCGCGAGATCCTGGCCGCCGAGGTCGACGCCTTGCTGGACTATCGCGGCGGACTCGCCGACTACCATCGCGACGAAGCCGGCCACCGTGTTGTCGCCCGTCAATACGCGGAAAATCTGACGCAGATGATCGCGCTTGCACGTTCGGCAAACGTGCCCGTTGTGCTGCTGAATCCCGCTTCCAACTTGAAGGACACGCCACCGTTTAAGATCGAACCGCGTTCCGATCTGACCGCAGGCGAAGCCGCTGAATTCGAGAAACTATTTGCACAGGCGCGAACAACGAGCGTTGTCGATGACAAAGTTGCGTTGCTCGAACAAGCCGTTGCCATCGACGGCCAGCACGCAGGCGCGAGGTTCTTGCTCGGACACGCCTACCTTGCCCAATATCGCCCCGCTGAGGCGCGCGAGCAATTCATTCGTGCGAAAGACGAGGACATCTGCCCGTTACGGATGATTGAGCCACTGCACGATGCACTTCGCGCCGTGGCCGAGTCTTCAGCAACACCGTTGTTAGACGTCCGCCACGACTTCGAATCGCGAGCTGCGGACGGAATACCTGGCGACAATTTCTTTTTGGATCACATCCATCCTTCGATCAACAATCATCAGGTCATCGCCCGGTTGTTGGTCGACCAGTTCATCGCCGCCGGATTCTGTCATCCGCAAGCCGAATGGGAAGCGATTCGAGATGAGCGATACCGCGAACACCTCGGCACGCTCGACACGCCGTACTACGCCAGAGGAAAGCAGCGACTCGCAGGCCTGCTCCGCTGGACGCAAGGCCGCGCGAACAAACTCCGAGATGGCACTGCGCTCCCACCGGGACTTGATTGAAGCGACTCGCTATTGCTTTGTCAAAGCCTAATCGTAAGGTTGTTTGCCACCGGCTCTGCCAGTGTCGTCGCGTTTTTGGTTGGTCCGTACAGCACTGGCGAAGCCAGTGGCACCCGAATCTTCAGCGTTGCCAAAGCACTACGGTTCGATCAGCGTCAGTGCATGGCGCGCGGCGGTCGCGACCCGCGTATCAGGGTCGTTCACCAGATTGCTCAGCGGCTCGATGGCGGTCGTTGCATTGAGGCCGATCTTGCCGAGGACGGTCGACGCCCACAGCCTGACTTCGGGTTGCGGACTTTGTAGCGACACGATCAGCGGTGGGACGGCCGCCTCGCCGAGTTGAACTAATGCAGAACCTGCCGCGACTTCAATTGCCAACCGTTCGCCTACCAAGGCTGCAATCTCGCTCTCGGCACGTGTCCGCAGACTCGCGATCTCAAGATCCGCCTGCATCAAGTCCAATCGCAGCTCATCCACGCGTTCCGTGTATTCGTTGCTGAGCACTTGGGATTCGCGCAGCTGCTTGCGGAGCGAGGCGAGATCCCCCTCCAACTTCACTTTCACATCGCGAGTCTGTTCCTGGCGATTGGCCGTTGGTTCTTGGACCAACAACTCCATCGCAAACGCCACTGATTCGTCAAGCTTCTGTTCCAAGGCGCGACATTCCGCGTTTCGCTCGTTGAGCAACTTGCTCTTCTCTTGGAGCTGGGTTGAAGTGCGTTCCAGATTCGATTGCAACACTGCCAGCCTCTCGTTGGCAGCGGCAACCGCCGTATAGTCGTAATGGATCGCTTTGGTTCCCGGTATCCCTCCCACGACAACCCGCGGATGGCCTGCATCTAAATCGATAGCAAGCGGTGCGGCACTGTTTCCGTGATAGTACAAAAACGCGAGCCGTGCTGAGACACCCACCACGAGCAATAAGATCGCATAAGCAGCGACCATGAACAGACCATTGTGACGTCCGAACATCACCGATCTCCTGGGCATCGAGCGACGGATTGCGAAGCGTAGCTTTGCGAGCTTGACCGTCGCTACAACTTCGTATCGTAAGGGTATTACCCGCCGAGATCTCGACAATCGGCGAAAGGCGACTGCTTTTCGCTCTTAACTGCGGGTAGTACGGGATAGAGGCATTGTAGCCTTGCGGCACCGGCTTCAGCCACTCTTTTCCTTGGCTGCGAGCGATCAGTAAAGACTAGCCACCGCCTAGAGGACGTTGCTACACTAGAGAATTGGTACGTGGCTTCAATTACTGCGGAGATTTTCATGACGATTGCCAACTGCCCACGCTGCTGCGAGCAGGTTACCGTTCCCGAGAGTGCCTCTCGCGAAGCCACGGTGCGATGTCCGTTGTGCCAGGAAGAGTATTCGCTGGCCGAAGCACTCGCGCAACTTCCGCCGACTTTGATCGTCGTCTCGGACATCGGCCAAACACACGTCCCAGCCATAGCGGACGAGGACGACGCGGATTGGTCGGCGATGGATCTCGACGATGATGATAATGACAAAGTCGCGTTGGCTCCCGCGGGAGGCGCGTCAGCGTTGGCTCCGTTTGACTTCGCGAGCGGTTCGGCCACCACGGGCGCAAAGTCGACGGCGTCGATCCGCTCGAACAATCGCTCGCGCAAGCCGAAGTCCAATCCGATCAAGTCGGTGCTGTCGATTGTCATTGGTGGACTGATGGCTTTCCCAATCGCTCAACTGATCCTTTGGTATTTGCCGGGCGATCTGAAACGTGACTTCGGAGCCGGCCCGATTGTGGCCCAGTACGTGCCCGCGATCGTGCCCGCAAAATTCCGTGGCAGCCAAGCCAACGTGGAGTCCAACTCGGAAACTTCCTTGCAGGATTCCGATGTCGCGGGCTCTGGGTTCAATTTTGGCGAGTCCGATAAGTTCGCCACATCGCCCGACAATTTCGGCCAAAACGAAAACGCCAACAGCACACCTGCCAACAATCGCAACAAGAAGTCGAAAGCAAATACCGAGCTACTGGTGAACGAAGCTGCTTCAGAAGACGAAACAATGAGTCTGGACGATGCGGCGACTGCCGGTGCAGACGTATTTGGGGCTCCGCTCGAAGTTCCTGGACTCGAACTGGGAGGTTTGCCCGTTCTCGACGAGCCTAGACAGCCTGCGCCGCCTGAAGCTTCACCTGTCGAAACCGTTGACGCACCAGCACTCGACCTCCCAGCGCTAGGTGAACTTCCGCCCGCGATCCAAGCCCTCAAACCCGAAGTCGCAGGTCTTGCGGCAGGAGACGTTCGAAACGCGCCGCAAGTCACTGCCGACAAGGTCGTGACGAGCTTTCAAGCTGCGTTGAGCGGCAATCTGGCTTGGGACACCGACGAAGCGAGTTCGCCAAGTGGTCCGATAAAGCGAGAGTTCTATCAGTCGTTCTCAAAGCTCGGCGAGGCGCTGACTTTCGCCGATCCTTCTGACGAAAAAGTCGCCACGCAAATCGAGGAGACGGCCAAGCTACTGCACTCGCTCAGTAGCCAACCCGACAAACTAAAAGTCATAGGGGATGTCGCTAATGGTTGGATTGCGGCGGGCTACGAAACACGGCAAACGAACGGAGTCTGCCTGCATGGTGTAGTGAAATCCGTTGAATCCATCGGCAACTTATTTGAAACGACCGTCGAATCCGGCGGGCGTCAAATCGCTGTGGTCAGCAAGGCGGACCCAGCGGAATATTTTGCCGCGGGTCGTCAGGTTCTGGTTTTGGGGACAATTGTGGATGATCCTGCGAAGAACCTTGGTGGTTACGAAGGAAGCCGCAAGGTTGTGGTACTCGACGGCTATCATGTGAATGTCCCTGTCGTAGAGTAAATCGAGGAAGGAGCCGAGAGAATGGATTCAGCTGAGCGCCAGCCAGAGACACCCGGCGTGGAATCGCGTGAGCTGACGCAGAGCGATCCCAGCGTTCCCGTGCCGGAGTCTTCGCAGGTTTACGAGTACTTGATGTACGGTCTGTCTCTGCCGGAGCGAGCGTTGCGGGCGACGTCGGCTATTGTTGGCGGAACGTTGACCGAATCAGCGGCATTGCTCGTTCCGCAAGCCTTTCGGAGTTCCAAGTCCTACGAAATGTTCGTCCAACAGATGCTTGATCTGATGGTGCAAGATGTCGGCGGCATCCAGACACGTTCTGCCGACGAGACGGCAAAGCCCGCTGTCGAAGGTTTTGTCGCACGCAAGGCCGTGGGCAGTTTTCTCGATCTGGCGGGCATGGCCACACTGCATCTTTCGCCACTGACCGTGCTGGCGATCGTGAGCGATGTCGCCTATGGTTCGCAAAGCTACCTGAAGGAACTCAGTGCCGAGTTGAAGCAGGCAGGGATCATCGACGAAGAGACCACGATCGACCACGCCTCCGACTTGCTAGAAGCGATCCGCCACGCCTCCGCCTCCACCGTGAACGCACTCGACCTGCCGCCGCTCTCCGTCGACGGGCTGCGCGAGACAATCGAGCAAACGCAACGAGCGGTGCGCGGGATCGATCCGACGAAAATCATCCCCGAAGCCGAGATGCGCCAACTGTGGACTCAGATGCATGAAGTGGCCAGTCGCGAGAAGGTCGGGTTGCTGGATGTATCGAGCACGATGACGCTCTTTGCAATCGACAAGGTTGGTCGAGTCGGGCATGGAGCGTTGTCGTCGGTGAAAGTCGCAGGCAACATGTTCGACCGGCACATCTTCGATCACTATCGCCAAGGGCTGACGGAGATTCAGGCCAAGGGTCTGTATGCGACGTTGGCAACCGCGAGTCAGCCTTATATCAGTGCGGTCTGGACCAACTTCTCTTCAGAACGCGAAACAATTTCCGAAGATCTGTTCTCTGGACGACTGATTGGCCGGGCGTGGACCGGAGTGCGCAGTTGGTTGGCAGGGGGCAATTCGCCATCCGGCACGTTAGGCGACTCTGAAGACACGGAACACCGTCAATGACACTACCTCTAGGAGCGACCATCATGCAGCGATTCATTTTGATTGGCACGACGGCGATTGCAGTTATCGGCTTGTTTCTTACTGCTGAGCCGTTACGCGCGCAGGATTCCGCAGTCATCTTACCTGGGGCTCGCCCGACGATCGACGCGGCCAAGTTCCCTTCCCTGCAAGCCGCATTCGATGCCGTGCCAGAGGGCGGCGGACTCGTGCAGCTTCCGGCCGGCACATTCGAGATTACCGAGCCATTGCGTATTCACTCGGAGGACACTTGCGTCACGGGTGCGGGCACGGCGACTCACATCAAGAATCTCAATACCGATGGCCAGCCCGCACTACTCATCTCACACCTTGAATGCACGGACGCGAAGACCGATCGCAAGCATCAACTGTGGCGCATCCAGCTGACGAACTTGCGAGTCACCGGCAATGAGAAGAGCGGCGCGGGGATCGAAGCTCGCCAGATCAACGAGATCTTTCTCGATGGCGTCACGGTCAGCTATAACGGTGGCGATGGGATCTTCTTGAATTACTGCTACGAAGACCCTCGCATCACGGAGTGTCTGATTACGTACAACAAGAAAGTCGGCGTGAATCTGCAAGGCTGTCACGACATCGTCGTGTCGTCGTGTCAGTTCGAAGAGAATCAAGACGCCCTGCATTGCTTCGACGGCTTCAATCTGTGCATGACCGGCTGTTGTGTTGATGATCATCTCGGCGAAGGCGTCGTGATCGAGAACACCTACGGCAGCGTCCTGTCGGGCAACATGATCGAAGAGTGCAACGGCACGGCCGTCGTGCTCGACCGTGACTGCTACGGAATCACGCTCAGCGCCAACGTGATCGCGCACAACGGAGGCGGCATCGACCTGCGAGACGCGCACGGCTGTGCGGTTTCGGCCAATACGTTCACGATCCTGAAGACAAACGCCGTACGCATTGGTCCCGGCAGCGGGCGGATCACGGTTAGCGCCAATAGTTTCTCGAACAGCTATGTCGGCGACGGCAAAGTGCGCCGAGGCACCGAAGACATAGCCGCCGCTGGTTTGGTTCTCGAAGCGACGAAAGATATATCGATCAGCGGCAACGTCTTCGCCGGACTGACCGACAAGGCCGTCACGCTCATTGGTGATTCGCAAGGCATCATCTTCGCCAACAACGTGCTCAGCGATGTCGAAAGCGACCTTGAGCAGTTGTCACACTAACTGCCGGCGCATTTTCACGTTCGCGAAGGCAACGCTGGCGATACAAGAATGCTGCAAACTTCTACGCGGCTTTGCCCGCGACCAGAGCTGTGCTGCCCTCAACCGTATTACCAACATTAACCAGAGCTAGATCGTCAACCAGGCGAATGTTCGACGGCCCTCGGATTTCGTAGGTTACACCGCGCCAGATCACTTTCCGGCGAACCGTTGCCGCGACAGCGGCCCAGACATGCACCCAGCCGGCGATGAGCATAGCAATCGGAAGTTGCATTAGCTGGCGTGACCACACCGTTGGTGCCGACTCGCCTTGCTCGCGAATGACGCGTCGTACGCAGAGGTCAAGAGTCAGCCACAAGACGTTTGACACTGCCCCCAGCAACGTCGCACCAGCTGCAAAGGCCAGCGCGGCTTCTGGTGACCCCTGAAAGACGCACACAACCGCAAGGAACACTGCGACAGTCCACGACCCCACGCAGAGCAGCGAGTAAGTCAACAGCGCTGCCCACCATAACGGGACATAGGTGCAGGTCCAAGTCATTTGTCGCCGAATGAAGTTGTAAGCGGAGGCGAGACCGCATTCTTCACGATTGGCCATGGTCACAGTCGGAACAAAACGAAGCTTCAGGTTTTGCGCCTTGACGGCCGTTC
>CAUJKL010000362.1 GCA_963204995.1 Planctomycetota bacterium
CGTTAATGTCATTCCCCGCTCGAACAGCCGGGCTGCGATTCTCCGGCGAGTCTCAAGCACTTCGGGACTTCCTGATGGTCTCATACACTTATTCTAGCGCATCATCACCGCATTTCCATTAACTATGTAAGACTCAGTAGAAACGAACATCCTCTTGAATCCAACCCACACGGAAATGAAGAAACTGAAAATCGAGAATGCACAGCCCTTCCATTTTGACCCGCGGATGTTCGGTAAGTAATCGCCGCCAGATAGGCTACACCAGTTCTAGTCCCTTGACGCTCTCGGCCGTACTGCTACCGAATCGATCGGCTTCGACACCCATGCGCTGGGCCAAAGAAACGAACAAGTTAGCATCGTGCGATCAATTATTGTCGTAGCGAAACTCGTCAAGAGTTTCGACTGCCCGCAATTCCGAAAGTCTTGACGACTTTCGCTACGGCTAAATCGGACACTTATTTCCCGCACGATGCTTAGGTCATGAGCGACGTGACTGCCGTGCTTGTAGCCGCCGCCGGCGAGCAGCAACGGAACGTTGTGCCAATCGTGACTGCTGGCGTTGCCGAGATTCGAGCTGAACAATACCGCCGGGGGCAACTCAGTGCGGGCAACTCGGGCGGGCAACTCGGGGACACAGCACTTTGCGGAAGTGCAACTCAGAGATTTGCGGAGGGCCGGGATCGTGGACGGTAGGGTGGGCGACTTCCGTACGCTTCCTGTTGCTTCGTGAACTATCGTTGGTCCAGGATTCCGGACTGCCAAGATATTGACCAGGGTGACGCTTCACGGCTTCGCTATTCCGCTTGCCCTGGGCTGACATAGGGCTGGCCCTTTGGGCTGTGGGGGAATGACAGAAAACCGGGATTGTCGCGAGGCCTCCAATCGTCAAGTCAATCCCACATTTCCAATTCGCCAGGCCCAACCCGCCGACATACCAGGGGACGTAGCTCATTAACGGGACCAAACAATGAGCTGCGTCCCCTGGTTATTCCGCTCCGAAGGCTTTGGCAATGTCATCCTCGAGCTGTGATGCGAACGACTGACCCCAAAGCGAACGATCTTTGTCACGTAGGGACGAGACTTCGGGGGCAGACTCGCGAACTTTCGCGAGGTATTCAGAGTATCGCGACCATATATCCGCGAAACGTGTTTTCGTTGCGGCATCGTGGAAATCGCCCAAAACATCACACACGCGAACATCGTAAACCGTGAACTCATCAGGATACAGAACTGTCAGAATCGCGGATGCCATCGGCAGCCGAAATCCCCAACGATCAATCAAGACTTCAAGCCGCGACGAATGGTCAGGAGCATTTGCAATATCGCCAGCAACGGCGTTGACGGCACATTGAAGGTTTGCATGTCCGCGGGCAAGCATGCGTTTTGCGATCTTTGATTTAGCTCGATTCGCTTTCCAGATGATGATACAGAAGAAGTCAAAAGCCGACATCACATGATTTTGTTGGAATCGCTCAGACACATGAGAGAAGAGATACTGCTCAAGGTGATAGTATTTCAGGAATTGATTCACTCTTTCACTCCTTGAGGCAGAACGGGATAACGGGGACCGAGTGAACGACTATCGAATTCAGAACCGACGACGTCGAGGTCTCCCGTTCATCCAATGATTCGGTGGCTAGCTCTCGTCCCACGCCTCGATCAGTAGCCACTCGTCTCGACGGCAGGCTGCGACCGCAGCGCGATCGACAACCGTCCTCCCCTCCCACTTTTTAGTAAGGACGTCGTCTGCTCCGAACATCCAAGTGTCAAGAGCTCCCGGTGGCTTGTCGACGATCTGTGGGATTACATACCCGGCTGTCGCAGTGTATCGGGACGGGTAGCCGTCACCGCCAAGGTCGAACGCCATGCCTGCCTTCACGAGCTCGTCAAACCATTCGAGCCCGCCGAGGCCTGTCTGCCAAACGGCCACGCGTGTGCCTTCAAGTGACTGAGCCGTCGCAGGCGATGCTCCATCGTCAGTCTGTCTGTAGATGCTTATGTGCCAGCCGAGCATCCCGTGGTTCTCCCTCTGATAATATGCACTTTCGTATTCTGAGGTGGATCAACATCTTTGCTGCTACGGGCGATTTGCCTTTGAGTACGAATCGCAGTGTTTGCGGAGAAGTGTTCATGAATATGACACCTCGACAAGCCACCGAACGAATATCAATCTATCCGTCTGTACTCGGAGGGATAGATTGTGCGCTGAACTGAAACATCTTGGCTGGAGGCGGTTGGTCGCCTATGCGGATGCATTGCCGGTTGGACTCGACTCGCAGCATTTTAGTACCAGCGGAGGCGACGTTGCAACTTGACGCGGTCAGAATCTGGCGGGGCTGGTCAGGCAGGGGTTAGCGACTCGTTGTTTCCGACAAGCGTCACATCAAAGCGTCCCCCGCTAGATCCGTCCGCAAGACATCCATCGCCTGGCTTGTCGGTCTCAGCTTGTTGGGCGAATTGGATTTGAGCCTGCGCTGGCCACACTGGCACGAGGCTGAATACTGTTCAAATCATGTTCTTCCATCTGTTGAGCATGATACAAATCCCACCGCACCTGCAAATTCATCCAGAAATCCGCGGACATCCCAAAGAATCTCCCCAAGCGTAGAGCTGTGCTAGGGGTGATTCCTCGGCGTCCATTTGCGAGTTCGTTGATTCGTTGATAGGGCACATGAATCGAGTCCGCTAATTCCCGTTGTGTAAGCTTCATCGGGACCAAGAACTCTTCCAAGAGCATTTCGCCTGGATGAGTCGGCGGTCGGTGAGTCGGGACGCGTATCATTTATTGCAACCTCAAGATCACTTAGTGGTAATCCACGATTTCGACCTGATCGGGTCCGGCCTCTGTCCACAAGAAACATATCCGATATTGGTCGTTGATACGAATGCTGTGTTGCCCCTTTCGATCTCCGATTAAAGCTTCCAGCCGATTACCTGGCGGAATTCGCAACTCGTTCAGCGTGGTCACGGAATCGAGTTGGTCGAGTTTCCGTCTGGCGACTTTCCATCGCGTCTGGGGGCAACTCTTCTTGGCGGCTTTGGTGCTTTTGCCATCGAAAATGTCTTCCGTGCCGCCTTTTTTGAACGCCACAATCATGCTGTCACGGTAGCATGGAAGGCGTGCTATCGCAAGCAACCTTCCGTTCTCCGTCATCACTGACAGCGAGCGTGTCGAAATACGTGACGGAGTCTGCCTTGGTCCACGCGCCCACCATGCCGGCACTGGGGAATACTTGGTTGGCGTCCTCGATCTCACCGACAAGCTTATCATTCAACCACACTTTGAACGTAAAGCCTTTTGCTTCGACCCTGAGCTCGTGCCACTGGTTGAGCCCGACTTCGATGTTCTCCCAGTACTTGATCGTTTCCCGCTTTCCATTCCGAGTGACGTAGATGCTGATGTTGTTTTCGAGCGCGTTGGCTCGCACGATGTAGAAGTTGTCCCGATCGCTCGCCCGGAAGACGACCCCGCCGGCCTGATCGATGCTCCCGGAGATCGGCTTGAGACGTACGCTGACCGTGCCATCTTTGAACTTGCTATCTGCCTTGAGACAGACGGGGAAGTCGCTCCTCGCGCCGCCGGATTCCAGTTGGGCGAGTATGTTGCGGCCCTCGTCGCGTCTCACTTCCCACCGCGGGGC
>CAUJKL010000363.1 GCA_963204995.1 Planctomycetota bacterium
CATCCGGACCAGCGTCGGATAGATCACACTTTCACCGTGCGGATGGTAGTTACCGCTAGTGTCACCGGAGATCTTCGCGCATTTAACTCGGCCGGCACCGGGCCCCAGATTGAGATCGTTCATGGCTACGAGAATGCGGCGCTGCGAGGGCTTCAATCCGTCCCGCACGTCGGGCAAGGCGCGACTGACGATCACGCTCATCGCGTACGTCAAATAGCTCTGCTTCAGCTCGTCTTCGATCGGCAGATCGACGATCCGCGTGCCGGGGTTCTCATGGGGAAAGTACGTTTTATTCGGGTCGTTGGGGTCGCTGGAGTCGGTCGACAACGGGAATCCTTTCGGTCGATTTCACCTTGATGATGGCTCGTCGCAAGGAGCAAAACGAGACGGCTCACAAAAGCGGGATCTAGCAAGAATACGAAGCTGCACAGTCTACCAGTTTTACCCGCGATGAACAACCGGCTGACGCGTTTATCGATGCTCGCAAGTCCCCTGCATAAAGGAGTTTGCGACGAGCGAATCGGGAGGCTGAAGTTCCCTGTGACGCGGCCTAGATCAGGTCCGAGATTCTGCCGCCTCGGCGGCTTCTTCCAAACGAATATCTTCCGCCAAGATGGCTTCGTCGCAGCACCATGTCAGCCTCCCGAGCAGTCGAAAATAAATCGCCAACAGAACGATCCCAAGCAGTGCGAAGATGAAGTTCATGACCGTCGAGTCAGACCACAACACACGCGCAGCACCGAGGCACACGCCTGCGCCAATCACGAAGAGCGAAAGGAGTGTAAACGCAATCCAACTTCCGCGAGCCAATCGCAAGCTGCGGATGATCGGTTGCGACACCGGCATGATCGCCGATCCCGATTCGAGCATCGACACCAGCGCAAATGGAAAGAGCAGCAGGACTCCCAGCGAGCTTCCACCGACGGTGATGAGCCAGAACAGCGAATCAGGCGCACCAACGAGGCTCAACACCTTGGCGAACATGCAGGCTGGAAAGACGGCGATGAATAGCCCACTAAAGATGTAGAACGCCTCGAAGATCCAATCCAAAAAATTCACGTCTGGCCAAGATTCAATCGCGTCCTTGCCATTTGCCGTATCTTGCAAAATCCCCAACAGACTCACTGCAAGATTGGTTGCGAAGATCGCTCCCACGGTGATCGCAAACATGCGATACAGAATGCTAACGAATTGCGAGGTTGCCGCACCTTCGGCGCTCGTGATCGCTCCTTGAATTGCACCCAGCACGACAAAGAACACCAAGCCCAACACAATCAACCTCGCGATCGTTATCGGATCGACAAGGAACTTAAGAACTCCCGTGCGAAACGGCGCGGCGGGCAACTTCGGCCGCTCTTTCTCGTCTGTCTCGGCGAGTGATTCTTTGGCACGCTGGATCGAATCTAGGGCGGGGGCACGCTTCTTCTGCGGAGCCGTTGCCGCTTCGCGAACGACCTCGCTCTCCGCCCGTGCCATCAGGTCGTTGGCGATCGAGTGATAGGGAGACGAGACCGCAGCCGTACTGGTGATCGCCGCAAGACCGAAGTCGTCATCGTCGTCGGCAGTAGGTGCGGCTTGAACCGGTAGGCGGCGTTTGTCTGGTGCAGGCGTTCGCACGGCGATGGCGTTGTGACAGTCGGGGCACTTTACTTTCTTGCCGATCAGCGAATCGTTGACATCAAGCCGGGTGCCACAAATCATGCAAACGACACTAAACTCGTAGCCGCTTTCAAGAATGTGCTTCCTTTTCTTGGCCGGATAGTCGTCGTCTGACAAGTCGTCATCCAGGCGGATCGTTTCGTGTGGGGCTGCCGAGCCGTCGAGATCCGGATTCAATAGCCTTCGCAGCGCATCGTCGTTCGGATCGGTTGGCGCTGGAGCGGCAGTCGCACGCTTCCCGGAGGGCATCGCGATGAAATCCTCTAGGCAATTCGAGCACGTAACGCTCGTCTTGGCCGCCGCAGCGGGGAGTGACATCCCGGACTGGCACTGAGGACAGATCACTTGAATCGTAGACGAGGGCCTGTTCACACGCTATTCCTGCTATTTTCCCCAAGAAGTGCTTTGGTCAGGGAAGTATTCTAGTCTGCGATGCGAATCTTTCCCATTCACACTCCGAAACCTTTTTGGTGAGTGGGTGTTGAAGTTTAGACGTTCTCAGCACAGCGGAACAATCAGCGAGGTAGCCGCGATGAATCGACTTGTCTTCTCAGCGTTGCTCGGTGTCAGCCTTTTTTCTAGTGTCGCCTTCGGCCAAATGACGCGAGACAGCGTCATGCAGGGCTTCGACCGCAAGGCACCGGGGGTCGGCGAGGCGCTGCCCGATCTCCGAGCTTACAACGCCGCTGGCGAGGCAATTCAACTCGCTGAACTAGGAGGCAATTACACGGTCCTCGTCTTCGGCTGCCTCACGTGACCACCGTTCCTCCGCAACGTCCCCAGTTTGGAGACGGTTCAACGCGACTACACCCCCAAGGGCGTCAAGTTCTATTACATCTACAAGGCACTGGCTCATCCTGAGACGAACGGCTACGTCACGCCATTTACTTTAGAAGAGCGGCTGCTGCATGTGAAAGAAGCCGAACGAACGCTGGGCTCCGAGATCCCTTGGATCTGCGACACGATGGAGAACGACTTGAAGCATGGGCTCGGCGACGCGCCCAACTCCGAGTTCATCATCGATCAGGTAGGCAAGGTTGCCGTTCGTCGCTCGTGGAGCAATCCGTCTGAACTGCGGAGCGATCTGGAAAAGCTTGTGGGAGCAGTCGACAAGCCAACGACCGTGGCTGATCTCAACATGAAGAAGGCGGAACCACCGAAGGCCGCGAAGACCGGAGTCGTGGCTCGTGTGAAGATGCCCGGCCAGATGCAGGCGTTGAAGATCGAACCGGCGATGATTTCGCTCGAACCTTTCTACGTCAAGCTGAGAGCCGAGGCGGACGGCAACGTTACTAAAAGCGGAACCGGCAAGCTTTACTTAGGCTTTCACCTCGATCCGCTCTACGATGTGCATTGGAATAATCTTGCCGCACCGCTGACCTTTGAAGTCAAAACGTCAGATGACACGCAGATCTCGCCTTCCTCTGGCGAAGCGCCCAAGGTCGAAGTCGAGTCGGACGCAGATCCTCGCGAGTTCCTGCTGGACATCGAAGCAGGTCGCGGTGCCAAGTCGTTTGAGATCACCGTAAAGTACTTCGCCTGCAACGACAAAGAAGGTTGGTGTAAGCCAGTCACGCAGCGATACACCGTTCATCTGGAAGCGGATCGCGACGGAGGCAACTCGCGTCGCAGCGGTCAACCGGTTGCGGGTGGCAACCGCCGGGGACGTCCCGGCCCCGCAGGTCAGCCCGGCGCTGGAAATCGTGTCATGGGAATGGTGTTCAGCGTTGATGTCGAGGCGCGTGTATTGACGGTTCGTGCCCGGAATGGTGACAACCGCGAAGTCTTTGTCCCGGAAGGCGTGCCGATCCGGCGCGACGAACGCTCTACCGAACTATCGGAGCTGCAGCCCCGCAACCGCATCATGATCGAACTCGACGGCGACAAGCAGGACGACAAAGGCCGGCCGCTGGCGAAGCAAGTGATGAGCCGCAGCAGCTAAAAAGTAGCCGTCACGCTCCGCCGTGACGAGCCTATCAATCGGCAGCCGAATCGCAAACAACCGCTCCATTCGAGACAACCCCCGGGCGTCACGCCTGCTGCGAATCGCGGCAACCCAGTTGAACTCCGGCGGCTGGGATCATCGATGCAGGAGACGAAAGCGAATTGCGGTCGTCGTTCGCGCATCAGCGGGCGGCGGGTTAGGCTCATCACGGCGGAGCGTGATGGCTACTTTTCCAACCCCATCCGTTTCAGGTCTTCCTGCGCTTCCTTCCACCGATCCAGCAGCCGCGTGAACCGACAACGTAGCCGTCACGCTCCGTCGTGACGAGCCTGATCAGTTGGTCGTGGCATCGCTATCAACCGCTCCATTCGCAGCCACCCTCGGCGTCACGCCTGCTGCGAATCGCGGCAACCCAGTTGAACTCCACCGGCTGGGAGCATCGAGGCAGGAGACGAAAGCGAATTGCGGTGGTCGTTTGCGGATCAGCGGGCGGCGGGATAGGCTCATCACGACGGAGCGTGATGGCTACTTTTCCAGCCCCATCCGCTTCAGGTCTTCCTGCGCTTCCTTCCAGCGATCCAGCAGCCGCGTGAACCAATCCCCTTCCGGCGGCGCGGGGCCGGGAGCAAGGGCACCAACCGCCGTCGCACCGGTTGCGTCCGGCGTCTGAAGACGAAAACACACAGGGTTGTCCCGATCAAACGAGATGTCACTTCTTGACGGATCAGCCGACTCCATCTGAAGAAATGTGTCATTCGTCACGGGAATGACATGGCTTCCACGGTTGGTGACCTTTCGTGCAAAATATATGTTGCCACTTGAGACGAAACTTGACTCGTCATCCCAGCCATCAACCATGAATGCACATTCCGCCGCAGCCACTGTATTGCGGTTTGCAACAAATCGCACCGGTGACTGCACTGTCACAGGTTGATTGGTGCTTCTTCGCAAGCTGATCGCGCTAGGCGCTCGAATCCGGCTGTCGAATGCAGTGTGGACAACGTTTTCGCGCAATTGAATGGTTCCTGGATATCCGCTGCAAGCGAGAGGTGCACTTGATGCGCCTCCGATGTAGTTCTGCCGCAGGTAGACAGCGTGCGTTTGACCAAGAAGGTTAAACTCCAGACGCCCAAGTATAAGATTGCGCCGACACACGAGTAGTTGTGGGGTAGATTCACTGGGCACCACAACCAACGCGCGTTCGACAAAGCGGTCATCCGCAATTGTCGGCGTCAGAAAGCAACAGTCTTCGACCAGTACATCGCCTCGCGCAAACACTTTTACCGTCGCCTCATCGCCCTCGTTGTTTGCATTTGCCAGAAAAGTGAGCCCTGATAATCGAAAGGCCCTACTCGTGTTGAAGAAGTGAAACGTTGGAGTACCATCGAAGGCGCTCGGTGGTCCATTCGCGAAGACTCTCGTCTGTGTGCGCGAGACGAGACCAACGTCATCCAGCATTCTTTGATATAGATTCTCTCCGTACGGCCCCTTATCGAGCACCTCCACCACTTGCCCCGGCTTAAGGGCATTGAGCGCATCCTGAATCTTGGTAAACATCGCGGAGCCGTCTTGTTTGACGGTGAGGATCTCGCGGCCTTGCAGCCATTCTTCGAGCGGCGGGGGCTCGGGGAAGTCGAGAGTCGAGAGTGGAGGGTCGAGAGCCGGAGTGGAAGAGTCGGGCAAAGTAGCCGTCACGCTCCGTCGTGACGAGCCTTCGGGAGAAGAGCTCGAATTGCTATCGAGCGTCGATTGCGGATCGGCGGACGGCGGGGAAGGCTCAGCACGACGGAGCGTGCTGGCTACTTTGGATTCATCCAGCGGAGCTTGCTTGCCGCTTTGCATGAACACGGCGCACACGACAAGCAGCACGATAAGGCCCACGGCAGCGAACAGACCAAGCTTTGGCACGCGACGGCGCGGGGTACTGTGCAGCGTCTCGGTGGCGGCGAGCTTGTCGATCGTCGGGGCGAGTTGATTCGATGGCGTTGCCGGTTGCGTGGCGGTGAAGGCGGAGGAGAGAAAGGCGAAGGTCTCGTGGACGGAACCGGAGGGAGTCGGCGATTTGCCTTGAGTGGCTCGCCCGAGCAACGCGGCCAGATCGTGGCCGGTGGTCAGTGGCTTGATCGCCGCGGCGACTTCGCCCGGCGTGACGAAGCGGTCGGCTGGCGACTTGGCGACCATGCGGTCGAGGATCGTTTGCAGTTCGGCCGGGATGTCGTCGCAGCGTTCGGCCAGCGGCGGGAAAGGTTTTTGCATGTGCGCGGCCAGCTTCTTGACGGCGGTCGTGAATTGCGGGCCGGCGAACGGCGGCTCGCCTGCCAACAGCGAGTACAGCGTGCAGCCGAGACTGTAAATGTCCGCGCGGATATCGACGGCGTGCGTGTCGTCCGCCTGCTCGGGCGCCATGTAGTCGAGCGTCCCCATCACCTGACCCGTGTCGGTCAAGTTGCGGGCGATCGAAGCGTCGCCTTCGTGCAACAGCGCGAGGCCCAGGTCGAGGAGCTTCACCGTAGGTTGGACGCCCTCGTCCGACCGCTGCGATGGGTCTTGGGCGGTAATGTTCGAAGAAGGCGGACGGACGTGGGCGTCCGTCCTACAAAGGAGCAGATTGCTCGGCTTGATGTCGCGATGCACCATGCGGTGTTCGTGCGCGTGCTGCAAACCGACGGCGGCTTGGCGGATGATCTCGCAGGCATCGGCTACGCGGAGCGGTCCACAGCGCTTTTGAACGCGCGAGACGTCGACACCATCGACGTATTCCATCACCAGAAAATGCACGCCCGCTTCTTCGCCGGCGTCATGGGCCTGGACGATGTTCGGATGGACGAGCTTGCCGACCGCTTTCATCTCGCGGCGGAACCGGGCCACCGACTCGGCGTGATGCATCCGCTCGCGCGGCAGCAGCTTGATCGCCACCATCCGTTCGAGCATCGTATGCGACGCCTTGAAGACCGTCCCCATCCCGCCCTGGCCGATCTGTTCGAGCAGTTCGTATTCGCGAATCCGCGGCGCCGCAGACGGTGCAGCCCGCGTGCGCGGATCGGACCCGCCCGACGGTAGCGGAGCGGCTGAATTAGGATCGGCTGGCACCATGTGAAAACTCCCCGAGGACGCTGCATTATGGTCGGGGATCACAGGTCGAAGCAAGACGCGATGTCGTCCAAGACCCGTCTTGCTCGCCGCGATCATCACGCAAGCAGCTTCACAGCTTCGTCGCGACTGATGAAGTTTATCACCAACGGCTGCGATAGATCATCTTGCGACTGTTGCCAGGTCGCGTACAGTCCATCTCCCGTCGCAAGCACGTCGACGTAACGGCTACAGCCCGTGCCGTACGGACTGATAAACAGCGGCTTATTCTGCGAGAGTCGATAGACTCGACTCATATCGCCGTCGAGAAAGTAGGCGACGCCACCGATCTCTTCGCATGAATAGCCGCGTGCTCGTTTGACCGCTTGTTCATGTTCGTCCAAATTGCGAAGTGCTTCGCCGCCGTCATAGAACAGTAAACTAACTTGCCGATCCGCGAAGGCACCAACTTTGGGAACATCAAGGATGCTCGTGCCGCGAGTGATCGCAATATCCCACGCGAAACCACGCGGGAAGAAATCGAAGCAAGATTCGCTCAGCTGGTCACTACCACGCTGGCGTCTCGCATACGCTGTGTTCGAACTGGACCAGCAGTAAGGATGCGTGCAATAAAGCAACACAAGATCGCCATTCGCATCGGTGTAGACGGCCGGATCTTTGACATGGAGCACCGTCGGATCATTTGACTCCAGCACAGTTTCGAGCGGCGCGTCTTTCAACGCTTCGATTGAAGTTGCTCGAAGTCGCTCAATCGTCCAGACACCAGTACCGGGCTTCAAGAATAGTCGAAACTCGGCTGGGTACTCGATCCCGGCTTTCTCGGTCGACACGAACAGTTCGACACCCTGCTCGGTCAGATAGAGCGCACTGCCTTCGATCGACAACACGCTGCGGTTGCCGACATTCAGCTCGGGCTTCGAAAAGCTGAGCTGCTTCTGCCAGCTTTGGCCACGATCCTCGGAGCGAAAGATCGCCAGCTCAAGCCCGCGCTCGCCGGCACCGAGTCCCGTTCGCGAATCGCCAAAATTCCGATATCGACCAACGAGATAGAATCGCCCCTCGGCATCTTCGACCAGGTTGCCGCCGCCGAACCAGAAGCCAGTCGAACTCTGTTGCGGCGGGATTGCGACGCGAGCTTTCTGTTGATCCACTAACGCGAGTGCAAACTTCGTGAGTTTTGCTTCGAGTTGTTGGTCGAGACGCGACATTTTACGAGTTGCCGTCGCCGCGGTCGTCGCCCATCTCTTCGATGTAACGCCGAAGACGCTCGTTTTCGTCGGAGATGTCTTTCAACTTAAGCATGTTCTGCACACGCTTCGTCAGCTCGACCTTGTTCACCGGCTTGGAAAGGAAATCATCGGTTCCCGCCGACACGGCGCGCTCGATGTCTCCCAACTCGTTCAAGGCCGTGACCATCAGGATCATGATATGCTTTGTGGCGGAATTCTCTTTGATCTTCTTGCAGACTTCAAAACCGCTGAGCTTGGGCATCATGATGTCGAGCAGAATCAAGTCGGGCTTGAACGATGCGACCTTGTCGAGCGTGTCTTGTCCGTCGACGGCAATCTCGGTTTCGCAATCGATACCCGCTAGATAGGCGTCGAGCAGTTCGCGGTTCGGTTCGTTGTCGTCGGCGATCAGAATTCGATTTGGCATAGGAAGGAGGAGAGTGGCTAGTGTCTAGTGTCTAGTATTCGGCGACTCGGTCATTGGTCATTCGGACTTGGTCATTCACGTTTAGTCATTCAGATTTAGTCATCACTCGATCGCTGGGTACGGGAAAGTGTTCGCACATCTCACGGACTTCGCCTCGCACCCGCGCCCGCAGAGCCCCGTCTTCTGGGCTCTTGAGAACTTCGAGCATCCAATGCCCGATGCGACGCATCTCGTCGACTCCCATGCCGCGCGATGTCAGTGCCGGAGTGCCGACCCGGATGCCGGAAGGGTCGACCGGCTTTCGTTCGTCGAACGGGATCATGTTCTTATTGACGGTGATGCCGGACGCTTCGAGCGATTCCTCGGCGATCTTGCCGCCGATATTCAACGGCGTCACATCAACCAACATCAGATGGTTGTCGGTGCCACCGCTCGCCAACTTCAATCCGCCACTGGCCAGAACTTCCGCCAGCGTTTTGGCGTTGTCGATGATGGACTGGGCGTATTGCTTGAACTCGGGCCGCAATGCTTCGCCGAAGCAGATCGCTTTACCGGCGATGACGTGCATCAACGGGCCGCCTTGCAAGCCGGGAAACACGCTGCGATTCAGGTCTTTCACATACTCCTGCTTGCACAGGACCAGGCCAGCCCGCGGGCCGCGCAACGTCTTGTGAGTTGTCGTGCTGACGAAGTCGGCAACAGGAACTGGGTTGTTGTGCAATCCGGCCGCAACGAGACCTGCGTAGTGAGCCATATCGACGAACAGCTTGGCACCGACTTCTTCCGCAATCTCGGCGAAGCGTGCATGGGGAATCTCGCGCGGATAAGCGCTCGCCCCAGCCACGATCAGCTTCGGTTTGTGCTCGCGGGCCAGCCGCGCGATCTGATCGAAGTCGATCAAGTTCGTGTCGCGCGTGACACCGTAGCTGACGAAGTTGTACAGGATGCCTGAAATATTCAGCTTCATGCCGTGCGTCAGGTGTCCGCCATGAGCCAGATCCAAACCGAGTACGGTATCGCCCGGTTGAATCGCCGTCAGATAGACGGCCATGTTGGCTTGCGAGCCGGAATGCGGTTGCACGTTGGCGTGGTCGGCACCGAATAACTGTTTGGCCCGGTCGATGGCCAGCGTCTCGATCGTGTCGACGTGTTCACAACCGCCGTAGTAGCGCCGACCGGGGTAACCTTCGGCGTATTTGTTCGTGAGCACCGTACCCATCGCCTGCATCACGGCGGGACTGGTGTAATTCTCGCTGGCGATCATCTCCAAGCCGTCACGTTGTCTCTCGACTTCAGCGGCAATCGCGGCCCAGACGTCAGGATCTTCTTCTTCGATGTGATTCATTTATCTCAGATATTGCGGGTTTTGATGCGTTTAAGTCTTGCATTGTTGGGGTTCGGTATAGGTTCGTCAATGAGGGACGACAGCTAGCCCGCAGGGAGCTTGGTAATTCGTATATCGAGTGAACCCGCGTTGTCTTTGAGTTCTGCTGGCGAGTCGTTAATTCGCAGATACAGTGTGCCGCTCGCTTCGATCGGAAACTCGCCACCCATTCCGATCGCGTTTGGCGAAACCAGCGGCATGGCTCCGCCATCCGCAGCCGACTCGTCGACGACTGCTCCCAGCAAGATGCCCAGCGGTAGTCCCTTGTGATAACGGATCGTAACGCCGTTCGGCTCGCACCACCAGATCTTCGGCTGATCCGCCAATTGATAGCGACCGCTGGCTTCGAGCTTGTACTTCGCACCCGCTTCAAGTCGATAGCCGGTCGATTGCCAACCGCGATCGGCTGCGATCGTGACGGTCGCACCGGCGGGCGGCAAGTCGACCGCAGGCTTGGGATCGATTGCTTCTCGTGCGACATCATAGCCGTAGTCCAAGTTGGCAATGAAGACATGCCATTGCCTCGCCACGCTTGGCCAATCATCTTGCAACGAATCATAGAAACGCTGCGAGAAGGTGAGCGTATCGTCCGGCGCGAACTTGCGGAGTTCGCGGAACCGGTCGCGATAGGCGGGATGGGAATCGAAGAATACCGCCGCCGCCCAGCACCAAGCGTAAGGTTCGACTTGCAAGTGTGCGGTCTTGTCGAAGCGTAAGATGTTGACGATATCCCGGCCGCTGCCGGCGCGGACTTCATCTTGAACAACTTTGATGCGTCCCCAGAACGAGGTCAGCTCCTTGTCCTCCGGGAACCAACGCAGCTCCAGTCGCTCATTCTGCCAACGATGCGTGCCCAAAAGTTCGGCGGTTCCTTCCATGTACCACGGTGGACCTGCACCGCCGAGGAACCGTTTCATAAAACCGTGAGTCCCCTCATGCAGCAACAAGTGGCGGCGATAGTACTCAGATGGCTGTTCGTACAACCACAATTCGCTGCCCCGTTGATATCCATGCAAGAATGAAGGCAGATCGTCAGGTAACAAGCCCGCCGTGACGAAACGAGTCTTGTCTTGCATCAAGTATCCGACCTGCTGCCACGACGCGGCGGTGGCCGCATCGATGTCGAAGTACTCTGCCCACTGTGGGATCGCGGCATCGAAGACTTGCGGCAGCTCCTCAATGGCCGGGGCCTCGGGAAGGTCCGTGTACAAGGTCAGATGTTTGCCTGCGATCTTGCGAATCCCAGCGGCTGCGACTCGTTCTTCATCGATTTTGGGAAGTGCCGAGTTGTCGGTAGCCAAGATCATCGGTGCCTCTTCGAACGGCTTGCTTCCCGCTTGCTCGAATAACGCATCGAGCGTCCGTTCTTGCTGCATCGTCCGCTGCGGTTCATCGGCAGGTTGCGGGAATGTAGGTAGCACATTCACGGCCGAAGCCGGCGGCTTGCCCTGGTTGGCCGTGCTGCCAGCTTCTGCCAAGCGGCTGCCCGTTTGCGTGGGTTCCGGTTTCGAGCTGCCACAACCGAAGAGAGCAAGTAGGAGTAACGACGCCACCCCAAGCGACCACGAACATCGAGCAACAGAATGCGGGGAACAAGGCATTGGCTGGCAACTCCGGGCGACATGGTCAAGAACAAATACAACGGTTATTCTAGCCGGTCAGCCGTTTTCCGTGCGGCAGTTCGATCGCTGGGGTAGTAGTGAGAAACCAGAGGCCGATTGGAGCTGTCGCAAGTCAATCCCGCAGGACTCATGTCAAATCGCCGCAGGTTCGGGTAGTGTTTCAATCTTGAGGGAAGAATCCTTTGTATTTGCTGGTGGAATTGTGCTATGTGTATTGTCTTCGCCGATGCTACAATTCATGGGCTCGTCAGCCAGTCTACTTACTAGCCCCAGATCAAGCGAACTCTTAAAGGCCCTTTCACGGGCTGAATGAAAAAAACTCGAAATCCCCCTGTTCTTGGTGCGTGTTTTTGTTTACACACCAGTGTTTCACAAACCAACAAGGAGGATTTCGAGTGAACAAGATTAA
>CAUJKL010000364.1 GCA_963204995.1 Planctomycetota bacterium
CAGTCGCAGCTTTCGCAGAGACACGCCGAAACTCTCCCCTCGTGCCGCGAAGAGACGGTAGAGCTTTCGCTCTGACAAACCACACGCTGCGGCCACTCGCCTTGGCGTGAGACTCGCATCCGTCAAATTCTCTTCCATATAGGAAAGAATCCGGTCGAGAGGACGTGCAGTGCGGAAATCAGATAAGGAAGTTGGGTGGCGGAAAGCCTTGAGCATGAGTCCGGCAAGTTCGGGAAGCGTTTCCTTAAGCGGCGAAGTGTCTACGGAACCGAACGCCTCTCGCCCGAGCGCACGAAGATAAGCGCTGAGGATCGCGCCGTTGCCGATGCTGGCGGAGGTGGAGCAGTCATATGGAATCGTCTTGTCCCCCGCCAATTCGTTCAGTTCGGCGATCGGAATATGGAGGATGAGGCAACCGAAGCTTCCCCAACATCTCACAGGTTCAAGCCCACGCCAGCGTATCAGGGACAATGTGTTCGCTTCATGCATGAACGTCGGATAGGTCGAAGACTGAAAGCATCCTCCACGCGTCAGCGTCGCGAGGGCGAATCCCTCCGGTAGTTCAATGTGCCGGTTTCCCTCTATTCGAACGGCGCCCGTTCCCTCCACTGCGCACAACCACCAGTGGCCAACCGCCGCTGTTTGAAGCCTCACCGATTGAAGGCCCGAGCCCGAGACGGTGACTTCAGCCGAGCGCCATATTTGCTCGAGGCGTGATGGAATGCGATGGCCCGATGCGCTATCGATAAAGGACAAGATCGATCGATGGACCTGCATTGCGAGCTCCGTTTATACCGATACTCCTCACCTGCCTGAACTTAATATGTCGTCTGTTTGAATTCGACTTCCACGAAATATTGCGTTTCTTCGCTCTCGTTCCACACTTCATGCACGACGTCGGCCGGCACCAGAACGTGACCGTAGCGCTCCGACATCAGCACCGTCTCCGAACCGTCTTCGTTGACTGCTCGGGAGGGGCCGTCGTTGAACATGACAACGACGTGTGGATAATCGTGCTTGTGCCAAATATTGCCTTCGCCTGGACGGAAGCGATAATAGGTCACTCTCATGACCGGATCGTCGATCAGGATCTTCTTGGTACCTGGCGGATGTGGATCGCCCAGGTTTGGGGGTCGCCGCCCACCCGGTGCGGAATGCCCCGCATCTTTCTCCATGACTGCCTCCTGCCGGCTCGCCGGTTAAAGTTAAAATTCTTAGCGCAGGGTGGGCATGACTTCCTTGGCAAACAGCTCCATGGAACGCCTGATCTTCGCCGGGTCCAGGCCAGGCAGGTGCATGCCCATCGCCAGGTGCGTCACTTCGGAGTTCTTTCGCATGTGCAGCAGCTTTTCAATAATTTCCTCCGGTGCGCCAATTATGGGAGCCCCTATCAGTTTATCGGCGCAGTGCCGCAACTCACTTGCCGGCCGTATCTGAGGCGCCGTCGCGTCACCTTTGACCTGGTTCTCGCCCCCCCAACGGACATACCAGCTCAGCATGTAATGCAGATGATCCTGGGTATCATTCCATGCCTCGTCGCCGGTCGGCGCTACATAGACCCAGCGCAACACGCCGGAACAGAATTGCCGCGGATCACGACCGTGGCGGCGTAGCGCTTCATTGTGTGCCGCTATCGTTTCATCCACTCCAAAATGATGGCAACCGAAGCGTGCGGATCGGTCGATGGCTTTGGGGCCGATAGCGCCCACCCAGATCGGTACGTGCGGCGCCTGCACTGGTCGCGGCATGAGGCGCGCATTCTCGATGCGGTAATGCTTTCCCTCGAAGGAAAACTCCTCTTGCGTCCACAAACCCTTGATCACCTGCAGGCCTTCCTCCATGCGCGACGCTCGTTCGCTCAAGGAAACGCCGTAGCCCTTGAACTCGTCCGGGGCATACCCGGCGCCCAACCCCAGGTCGAAACGGCCATCGGAAAGAATATCGACGGTCGCCGCTTCCTCGGCGATCGTGATCGCATTGTGGAGCGGCAGCAGCAGCACGTAGGTGCCAATGCGGATTCGTTGCGTGGCAACCGCTGCAGCTGCAGCCAGGGGCATCAACGACGGTGCGTAGCCATCTTCGGTGAAATGGTGTTCGGTCATCCATATATGGTCGTACCCGAGTTCGTCCGCCAATCTCATATGCCGCAGCATCTCCGCGTAGAACTCGGGGAACGGACGCCGCCAATGAGGCGGGTTACGAAACGAAAATAATAAGCCAAGGTCCATGTCTTGAGACTCCTTCTCCGCGACCGGGCGTGCCGCACTCGGCTGAGTGAAATCGTGATTGCCGGCTTACTTCGGTGCTGACTTTTCTGCCGGTTCGTGGGGACGACTTGCCGGCCTCATGCCCCAGGGCCCTTCGGCATAGACCTGAACAACCACCGGTCCCTCCGTCCATGCGAAATGCGGCTCGCCGGCAGGGATCAGGAGAAAGCTTCCCGCCGGAAGCGCGACGGCCTTTCGCTTGTCAACGGTATCGCCGAATCCCGCGAAATAGATGCCTTCTAGCACCACTACCTGTTCGGTGGTCGGGTGCACATGCGGCGGCATCGTATAGTTACCCGGCAGACTGATCCGATGCGCGAACAAGCCAGTCTTGGTGTGTTCGCCCCGCCACGACGGCGCATTTACCGCCGGGTGGTGCCCCCCAGCACTCCTCCCATTTGATGTCCATTGGTCGGGTGACGATCGCACCTGCCGGGAGGCGGTGTGCCGGTACCGGGTCGACAGCGGGTGCAGGGTCGGGAATAAGCATCGCGGCACCGAAAACCAGCGCGGCCGCTGCGCCAAGGTGCGCGCGCCAAGGTTTCTTGCCTAGTACCGACTCCGACCGGATCCGCTTCTTCTCCAGCAAGAACATATCGTTCACCTGCCTCGGTCATTCGTGCCTTACACTCGGCCCTCGCGTTCCCTTCTCGGCAAAGGGGACATCTCGATGCAGGATCAGGGCTGGAGCACCGTCAATGATTCGCGCCCGACGTTAACTGCGCTTCTCTGCTTCTTGGAGCGAATAAGAAAATAGGACAGTGCCGGCGTCAGAATCAGCGCCCCTATCATGTTCCAAAGAAACATGAACGCAAGCAGGATTCCCATATCGGCCTGAAACTTGATCGGCGACCATATCCACGTAATCACCCCAGCCGACATCGTCAGGCCGATCAGCGCTACGATCCGACCCGTAAAGCCGATCGCTGCGCGATATGAATCCCGTAGCGAGGCCCCGCTCCGTTGCATCGCCAATTGAACGCTTAGCAGGTAGATGGAATAGTCGACACCCACCCCCACCCCCAGCGCGTGAGCCGGCAAC
>CAUJKL010000365.1 GCA_963204995.1 Planctomycetota bacterium
GTTGGACCATGGCCTTGGTCTATCCGCTCGGACAATACGTACCTTATCGCCGTCAAACGGAGCAAGCATGAGTTCGGAACCTGTCGCTGATAACTTGCCTCGCCATGCAGATCTCGTCGAGGAACGACTCGTGCGGTGGTATTTCCTCGCCGCCGTCTCGTACATGTTGATCTCGATGCTCGGCGGGATCCTGATGGCGCTACAGCTGATCCACTGGAACCCCTTGACCAGTTGGGAGATATTCTCGGCCGGTCGCTGGCGGATGGTCCACACGAACGCGATCGCGTACGGATTCATCGCCAATGCGTTTCTGGGCACGCTGCATTGGGTCGTGCCTCGCTTGACGTTGCACAAAGTCGCGAGCCTCAAACTCTCGTACTTCATCTTCGCCGCTTGGCAGCTGATCGTATTAAGCACAGCCGCCGGCATCCTCATCGGTCCAATGCTACAAGATCAAGAGTGGGTGGCATCGCTGGCGCGGAACTGGCACATGGAGATGTCTCTCGGAGCCCAAGGACTGGAATGGGGTGAGACGCCGTTTTGGGTCGACCCGGTCGCGTTGCTCGGACTGGCTCTCGTTGCCGGCAACTTTCTCACGCCGATCGCCAAATCGAAAGGTCCGATGTACGTCACGCTGTGGTACTACATGGCGGCCTTCGTCTGGACGTTTTTGACTTACGCCATGGGCAACTTTTTGCCGCAGTACGCGCTGACCGGAACGAGCGCCGGTGCCGTGGGTGGTTTGTTCATTCACGACCTCGTCGGATTGTTTGTCACGCCGCTGGGTTGGGGGCTGATGTATTACATCGTGCCGATCATCTTGCAGAAGCCGATCTGGAGCCACGGACTTTCGCTGGTTGGGTTCTGGGGATTGGCGTTCTTCTATCCGCTGCAAGGGATTCACCACTTCCTTTACACACCGATCCCGATGTTCCTGCAGTATGGAGCCATCATCTCGACGATCGCGGTTGAATTCGTGGTCGCGACGGTGATCATCAACTTCATGGGCACGCTGTGGGGCGACGGTCGCAAGATTGTCACCAACTTGCCGATCCGTTGGTTTTACACCGGCATGATCTTCTACTTCATCACGTGCTTTCAGTGCGCGTTGCAAGTGACATTGACGTTCCAAAAGCTGATTCACTTCACCGATTGGGTCGTGGGACACGCACATCTCGTGATGTTCGGCGTGTTCAGCATGTGGATTTTTGGCACGATGACTTATCTGTTCCCGCGTCTGTTGGGACGAGATTGGTACAGCCGGAAGCTGTGCGAGATTCATTTCTGGTGCTCCGCCGTGGGTGTCTTCGTGATGTTCCTCGATCTGGGATTGGCTGGAGTTTTTCAAGGCTACTTCTGGTCATCGCTTCAGCCTTGGGACGTTTCTATCGACGGTTCACAACCGTTCTGGATCACGCGTCTGTTCGCCGGACTGACGATGTTCGTCGGCTTTCTCTGTTTCCTTTACAACTTGAAAATGACTTATCGCGGCGAGCAACGAGCGACTTCGCCTGCCGCGGTGCCAGCGACCGCTTGAGGAGAATTGCACCCCGATGTTTGAGAGCAAAGCAGGAATTCTGTTCATCGCCGGTATCGGCTTCTTTGCCTTCGCGTTTTTGTCAAACGCGGTGGTGCCGATGGTCATGTACAAGGACTTGCCCGAGCAGACCGCCGAGCAAGTCGTCAATGACAAGCTGATGTATCAGTTCAAAGAACTGAGCCGTCGTTATCCCGTTGCATTTCGTGAGAACATCGGCGAGCCGACGATTGAGAATTGTGCCGACGCCTTGCGACTTGGCAAGCAGGTTTATGTTGGTGAAGGCTGCTGGCATTGCCACAGCCAATTCGTTCGACCGGTATCGAACGACGCGAAGCGATTCGGACAAGTCTCCCAGACTTGGGAGTATCAGAACGAGCTGCAACGTCCGGTGATGTTCGGCACGCGGCGCGTTGGTCCGGACCTCAGCCGCGAAGGCGGTCGCCGAGGCAACGACTGGCATGCGGTCCACTTTTTCAAACCGAAGATGGTATCGCCCGACTCGCCGATGCCGGAGTATCCGTGGTTGTTCGACGGAGCACCCGACAAGCCCAATGGTCGCGGCCTAGCATTAATCACATATGTCCAATGGCTCGGTTCGTGGCTCGACACTTATCCGTACTACGAAGAAATCGACGCCGAGAAGATGGAAGAGACGTTCTGAATGCCAAGTAGCTGAAGTCGTGAGACTTCGGAAGCCAGAACTCTCACGAGTTCTGCTACGAGAACAAGACGCTAACTCAACGGTACTTACAAACTGATGAAGACACAAAAGACATCTCGCATCCAATCGATCACCGTGCTCGTGATGGCGATCGCGATCCTCGTGCCCAGCATGATTGGCTTTGTGATGAAGTTCATCGAGTTCATTCGCACGTTTCAAGGTGACGTAGCGGGCGTCTTCGCAATCACGCCAATCTCGAACTACTTGTTCGCCAGTTTGGGTTTCTTCTGCCTGCTGATTTGGGCGACGATGAACGGTATGTTCCATGACATCGAACGGCCCAAGCATCGAATGCTCGAAATCGACCAGCAGTTGGACCGTCAGAAATAGAGAAGAGGAATCACACGCATGTCGGAACCGGAAAACACTTCCGCCGAAGTCGAACATCAGTACCACCACTACACAGGAAATCACATCCCCTGGTACGTGCGGCTGATGTGGCTGTTCTTTTGGATCTTTGCCGTCGCCTACACGATCCGGTTCTTGTTCCCGGCGGTGCGGGTTGAGCTATTTGAACAATAATGACTTCCCCTGAGCAAAACCACTCTGGCTGCGACTACTGCGGACTGCCTTTAGCAGCAAGTCCATCGGGATCGGACGCTCCGCAGTTTTGTTGCTTCGGTTGCCGCATCGCTGCGGCGATTGCCAACGAGTCGGGCGAAGAAGGTCACAATCGTTGGACGCTCACTCGGTTGGGCCTGGCCATCTTCTTCACGATGAACGTCATGGTGTTCACGCTGGCGCTGTGGTCGTGGGATGTTTATGAGTCCGATGCGGCTCTCGCCACGCAATCCGCCAGCGCGCTCTTCGAGCTATTTCGTTTTCTCTCGCTGTTATTCGCGTCGATCGTCGTTCTCATGCTCGGCGGCCCGTTGCTGGAAAATGCCTACGAAAACTTGCGGCAGCGTGTCGTCACGACCGATCTGCTGATCGTACTGGGCGTCGTCGCCGCGATGCTCTACTCGGTCGTCTCGCTCTTCAACGGCGGCATGCACACCTACTTCGAAGTGGCTTGCATGGTGCTCGTCGGAGTCACACTCGGGCGTTGGATGGAGGCCACAGGTAAACTCAAGACAACGAATGCGCTCCGCTCACTCAAGAAGCTGCTCCCGGCGGAGGCACGCGTTGTCGAGCCCCGATCGGAAAACTACTTACACGAATTGCACGAGCAGATGCTGCCCCTGGAAACCGTGCAGGTGAATCAACTGATCCGCGTCTTGCCAGGCGAGCGAATTGCAATGGATGGAAGAATTCGCCGCGGCCAAGCCGCGATCGACGAGCAGATCGTTACCGGCGAGAGTCTTCCAGCCATCAAAGAGCCCGAAGACGATGTCTTTGCCGGTACGCTGAATCTTGACGGCGATCTGCTTATCACTGTGACGGCGCTCGCGCACGAAGGTGCGCTACTTCGCATCGTCGACGCCGTGGCCAAGGCGGCCACGGCGAAAGGTCGCTTGCAGCTGGAGGCCGATCGGATCACGAGCTGGTTCGTGCCGCTCGTGATCTTCCTCTCACTCGTGGTGTTCGCCTTTCACTGGATGACCAGCGACTTGGGCAGCGGGTTGATGGCAGCACTCGCGATCTTGCTGATCGCCTGTCCTTGTGCTTTGGGAATCGCCACACCGCTCGCCATTTGGGCCGCGATGGGTCGGGCCAGTGAGGTCGGCGTATTGTTTCGCCACGGCGACGCCATCCAACAGTTGGTCGGCACGAAGGCGATCTGCTTCGACAAGACAGGAACGCTGACGACCGGCAATACGATCGTCGATCGATTCGTTACGGACAACGAAACACCTCGTGAAGAACTGCTTCGAATCGCGTTGGCGTTGGCTTCATCTTCGACGCACGGCCTCTCGACCGCGATCAGGAAATACGCGATAGAAGCGGTCGACCACACCGCGATCCCTTACCCCGACCACACCGAAACGCGACCGGGCCGCGGCATCATGGCGACGTTGGATCAACACTCAGGCCCGGTGTATCTGGGCAGCTTGGCATTGATGGAAGAGCACGGCCTGACACAACCGGACTCGATTCGCGAGGGCCTTGTCGAGATCTGTCAGCACGGCCAGCCGCTGGCTTGTATTGGCTGGGCGGGACGCGTCCGCGGCGTGTTCGCGTTTCGTGAGTGTCTTCGCGACGAAACGCAGGCGGCTTTGGATGCACTGCGGGCGGCGGGATACTACGTCGCAGTATTAACCGGAGACTATGCCGCTCGCGCCGCCGCCTTGGGACATGCGCTAGGCATCGATGTCGAAACAGAACTTTTGCCCGAGGAAAAACTTGCCGCAATTCGACAGATCCGAACGAAGTACGGTGCGGTGGTGATGGTTGGCGACGGCATCAACGATGCACCGGCGCTGGCCGAAGCCAACGTCGGCATCGCAATGGGGTGCGGGGCTGACGTATCGCGAGACGCAGCCGACGTCTGCCTGCTCGGCAACAACCTGGAGCAAGTTGGCTGGGCCATCGACTTGGCGAAGCGAACCATGGAAACGGTTCGTCAGAATCTGTTCTGGGCCTTTGCTTATAACATTATCGGCATCGCGCTGGCTGCAACGGGTTGGCTCAATCCGATGTGGGCAACTGTGGCGATGGTTGGCAGCAGTTTGTTCGTGATTTCTAATTCACTGCGACTGACCAACTCGGGGAGTTTTGAACAGGAGGAAACAGAGGTAACGGAGATGAATGAATCTGTTCCCTCTGTTTCCCCCTGTTCAAATGTCCGAGAACGTGGTTCCGCACCTTCACCCTTATGACTGCACTCCCTTTGATCTTCATCGCCGGCGTCCTCGGATCATCGCACTGCATTGGCATGTGCGGACCATTTGCGTTGACGATCGGAACGGGCGCGACAACGTGGAAGGCTAATCTTGCTCGGCAATTGCTCTACACGCTGGGTCGAGTCTTTACCTATTCCGTGCTTGGTGCGGCGGCGGGATTCGGCGGGTTGTACTTGCAGCGGACCGTCCCCGCGCTGGTGAATATGGCCGCGATTCTGGCCGTCGTGGCAGGGTTATTCTTGCTTTACCAAGGATTGCTCGCCGCACGTGTCATTCGCCGCAAGACACCGAGTGCAACGGGAGTTCCCTGTTTGGCGGGCGATTTCTTTGGCTCGTTCCTTAAGTCGCCGAGCCTTGCAAACGTCTTCCTGGCCGGGCTATTCACCGGGATGCTTCCCTGCGGTTTGGTTTACGGCTTCGTGGCGCTGGCAGCCAGTTCAGGCGACATGCTCCTCGGCGCGACACTGATGGCAGTTTTCGGATTGGGCACAGCACCGATCATGATCCTGACCGGTTGTGGTGGATCGCTATTGAGTCTGGCAGCTCGTAAGCATCTGTTTCGCGCCGCCGCATGGTGCGTCGTGCTGACGGGTCTCGTATCCATCGCTCGTGGTGTCGGGTTCGTGGAAATCCCGGGCTGGACCGTCGCAGCAGGTTGTCCGATGTGTGATTAGCTCTCGCAAGTTGGAAGAGGCTTGCCACTATCGGTTTGATTTTATCTGGCTGGTCGAAGGACGTCACATCGACCACTCCACCTTCGCCACGTTTCGCACCACGTTTCGCACCAAGTTCCGCGAACCGCTGAAAGATCTCTTCCGACAGATCGGCCGCATCGCCATGGCCCTGGGATTGATCCGCTTGGGAGAAGTCGGCTTTGACGGTACACGTGTGAAAGCCAACAACAGCCGTTACAAGACGCTGACCGCCAAAACGCTGGAGGAGAAGCTCCAAGCGTTGGATACACGATTCGAGCAGAACTACACGCCGGTGGTCACCACCGACAGCCAGTGTGAATTCATCGTTCATTGTGATGTCCTGAACGAGGTCAACGAAACGGCGGCC
>CAUJKL010000366.1 GCA_963204995.1 Planctomycetota bacterium
CCGGCGTGAATGGCTGCGATTGCCCATGTGATTGTCGCGATCAGTTCGCCGACAGAATCACTCGCTTGCCAAAAGGAATCAATCACGTTGTCGAGGGATGTCCCCTCCTCGTTCACCTGTCTCGTCGCGGATAGGAATAAATCCATTACTTCGATAAGCGAGCCGACCCGAGTCTGGCCATAATTGTCAAAGCCTTTATCGACGTGATTTCTCCCCGTCACGCTGATAATGTCCAATTCCCTTTCCGCGAAATGCCGGGGCCCAGCACTTAGAAACTGCGGCCAAGCGATTAAAGGAACAGTGGCACTGGGTGACTCGAAAATTGTTTTTAGCAGGCTCATTAGCGGTTGCCGATGAGGATTGCTGGAGTAGCTTGCCATCTGCGAAATAAACATCCTCGCATTTGCCCCCATCCGCATCCGCCAGATCACTTGTGCTTCCGTGATTTCAATCGCGTGTTGCTGTGCTTCATCTTGCGCCGATTTGGTCAATTCATGGGAGCGTTGTTTGAGCATTACAAGGGCTGCTCTCGCTTGGCCAATCGCGAGATAGCCCTGCGAAATAGAAATTATCAGCGGTGGCGCGGTACGATGTGCATTACAGATCGGCCGCCGATTCGCGTCGTACTTCTCGGCTTGGAGTAACTGCTTCAGCTCTTCTTCCGGAATGACTTCATTCGCTAAGCGGAACTGAAGAAGAAATGAGACCAACCGTTCTGCGTCGATGCTGGCTAGTCTACCCAGCGCGTCCCGTACCCAAGCGTCTCGCCCCTCCTTGGGGATGTCCGATGGCAACAACCGCAGGGTTTCCAATCGCAAGCGGTCAACTTGCGAATCAGGTGCCCGCCAATCGAACCAGCGTTCTTCCCACTGCGGGATTTGGCGGGACCAAGTCGCGATGCTACCCTGCACGGATCTGGCGTCATCCATTTGATCGCAGAGAACTAACGCTCGCAGCGCGAGCGTGTTCGCAAAATCTTGCAGGTCGGAGGACGGTAAACTTGCGGCGAACCGCAGGATGTCCGATTGTTTCGGGACTAAATCTGGTGTACCGGCTCGTTCGGCTTCTTCTAGCACCGAATCCAAAGCGGCGATTAGTGAAGCGCCAAGTTGAAAGTGCCGGTCGCGCGCCGCTTCAATGGCCCTATCGGATAACTTGTCAGAAGGCGATTCAACCAAGCTCCGCGCTTCGGCCCTTAAACGTTCAGTGGACTCATGCGGATATTCGTCGACTAATCGCCAAAACTCCGGCATCAAGCTCTCATCCCGACTCGCCGTCACCTGTCCGGCTACAGCGCGCGAGGCTAGCCATCGCCCAACTTCCGGGTCAGGATACTTAGCCGCCGTCGCCGCCACTTCGCCCCACGCCGATGTGACATTGAGGCTGGGTGTAAGATGAATCTGCGCGCTCACTTCCGCCGCGCGCACCGCTGGGAAGAGCGGGTGCGTCACTTCGCGGATGGCTCCGACGTTGCTGCGTAGTTGCTTGATGACATTTTGCAGCCAATGCCAATTGCGTTCGGCAGGGATGCGTCGCACGACGTCTTCCCACACTTCGCCGCCGACGGTCGGTGGCAGCACGCGCAAGGCCGCGTCGAGGTGCTCGGAAGCAAGCTCCTGCAGGGGGCGGCGCGCGAGGTCGATGAGTGTAGGTGCGAGCTGGCGGCGGGCGTCGTCCAGTAGCTGGCATCGCGACGGGTGTTCGTAGTAGGCGAGCAGACGCCCGTGCAGACTGCGATTGACTTCCAGCAGGGACACCTGACGCGATTCGTCAATCTGGTAACTGATCCACTCCTGCTCGCCGAGCCCGCGGTACACGTCAAAGAGCGAACTGTCGCCGATCAACGGGCGCAGCATATGCTCGTCGAAACGGCCCAACAGCGCGACGGCTGGCAGCACGCGTCGAATGTGCTCTTGCTTGATGCGCTCCACAATGCGCAGTTCGACGTACGGATCAGTCTGGCCCGAACGGATCGTATTGGCGGTCAGCGTCGGATCTTCGCACCACCAATCGCGGTACAACGAAAGATCAAAGGGATTGAAACGGGCTTCTTCGCGGGCGGGCGTTGGCCCCGTTCGCAGGATGTTGATGGGCAAGCCAAGTTCCCGGCTGCGTGCCAGGATCGCCTCACGAAGATCTGCAGGCAGGCTCAACTGCTTCTCTTCTGTCAAGTATCGATCCACTTCGCTCCTCGAGCGATCGTTGTCGTTTTTGGTGAAGCCTCGAATCTCGTGCAAACTTAGGTAAGGCTTACTGGCCGGCAGGAATTGGCCTTCGACCGGTAACGCCGCATCACTATGATCGGGCGCGGCCAGCTCATTAATCCGCCAATCACTGCCCGAGCGCGCCAGCAACCGGCGGCCGGCGAAGATGACACGCACCGTCGACACTTCGAGCTGTATCCGTTCGAGAATTGCGAACGTAGCTTCGACGCTCGGCATCATTTCATTCACGATCGGCGATTTGGCCAGCTCTTCGCAGGTGTCCAGAATTAAGATCACCGGCCTTTCCATCACGCGCAGGATGTCGGCGAAACCGCGAATTGCTTTGTCAAAAAGCGAGCCCTGGAGGGCGGCCAACGGAGCCTGCGGCGCGCCGGAGTTGCTCAAGGTTTCGTGCCATTCCAGAATAGTGTTTTGAAATTCGCTAAGCTTATTTTCTATTCGTGAATTGGCAGCGTAGGCGCGCAGTTCGACGGCCAGTTCCAGCAGCAATTGGCCGGGACGACTCGCAGGGTAGTCGGGGCTGAGATAATCGAAATCCACACGCGTGGTCGGGCGACCGGGCGGCAAGTTCGGGCCGTTGTCCAATTGTGGGGCCAGTGCGCTGGTCAGATAACGTAACAGCATCGTCTTGCCCACACCGCCCACGCCCACATAGTGAAGTGCCCAGTGATCGTCGTCACGGATCAGTTGGTGGAAGGCCGCAATCTGTTCATCGCGTTCCAGGAAGTCTTTCAGGTAGCGATTGTCTTGCGCTTGGCGATATGTTAGCTCCAACAGCCGATTGCCGGCGCGCACGGCGGTTTCCAGCGAGCCCCCGAACACTTGTGCCAAGTCCTCGCCAGTGGCCACCCAGGCCAGTGCTTCGCCAGTGCGATTCTGTTCGATCAAAGTGCGAACGCGCGAGGTTAGGTTGTGGGCCGCAGTGCCAGCGGATTCCGTCGCTTCCCGGGCCATTTCGGCCCAGCGCGCCACGGCGGGAGGAACAGCCGAGTAGTTCGACGGAATGCTGCGTGCAATCTCCGCGGCCGCTTGCCGCAGCAGTGAGGTGGTGTCGTTGCCAACGCGCAGCTCAAGCAGGGTTTGACGGCGGACGTGACTGGGCATCCAGAACGACCATTCCTCGGAATGATTTCCCGGTATCGACTCGCTGACTTCGCACAGCCCGGCGTTGCACGCCTGAGTGATGAATTCGCGCAGATTGGATTGTTGTCGCGGGAACTTGCAGGTGTGAGCCAAACCTTCCGTCCACCCTGGCGGCAGCGCCAGCCACGCCAAAGTCGATGGCGGAAACGAATTCAGCCTCCTCTTGCGAGCGGCTGCCACGCGTGCCAGTAACTCTTGATCTTCGTCATCGTCGCTCAGGGAGTCAGGCATTTAGATTACTCCACGCGCCAAGTCGAGCAGTCTATTATCGTCGGCTTCGATTAGGTATTTGTCCTCGACAGCACCTTCGGCAAGTACGAAGAAGACATCATCCGTTAGCTTGGCCGGAATGCCTTTCAGATGCCTTCGGAACTTGCCCTGATGTTTGCTGACGATTTCCACTTCGCTCTGATCATTAAAAGCCCAGGATTTGTCGGAATACCCCGGCGAAACGCCATGCGCAAACGGATGCAGCAGGACTCGTCCGTAAGCCAGTAAGTCTTCACCCTTGTCAGAAAAAGGGGCAAGTTGGCGAGACTTAAGCCACGTCGGAGGCTTCTCAAGAACAGCTTTTAAGATCAAGTCGGCCGGTCCGCTACGGGAAAATGCTAGGACGAGCGGAATCGGCTGCGTTATGGAACCCAAACCATAATTACCAAGCAGGTTCTTGCTCCAATCGAACAGGTCACGCAAAAACGCTCCATGGTACTGTTGCACTTCGTCAAGCAGGACAATAACCTTCATTGTCGGCACCCGCTCGGCGGCCTGCTCCAGCACGTAGGCGAGATCGGCTTGCAGCGCCTGTTTCAGTGCCCTGGCAGTTGTTTGCTGGAGCGGTTGTTGCAGTTTGGCTGCGGGCGGCAGATTCAGTCCGAAGGCCAGACAGGCTCGTTCGATGGCGTCGCCGAGTTTTTCACGCAGAGCGTCAATATCCCGTGGCGGTTCGGCGACTCCGCCTTTGACAATCAAAGCGATGGGCAGATGGCCGTCGCGGATGGCCTGCGCGGTGAACTCTTCTAGCACGCGAGTCTTGCCGAACCCATCGTCACCGTAGATGGCCAGCACGGCAGGTTTTTTTTCGGAGAAGCGTCTTTCGAACGTGGTCGGTTCATCGATCGAGAGCAGCTTGTAGTAATCCTCAAAGAATTCGTTTCTACCACA
>CAUJKL010000367.1 GCA_963204995.1 Planctomycetota bacterium
CGTCGGCCGTGCGATGCGTCATGCTGCCGGACGAACTGACAGGAAACTTGGTCGGAGTAATGTCAATCGCGAACGCACCGGCGCGAAGAACCTTTGCCGGCACATCGGCGGCGTAGCTGCCACTTGCGAAGATGCTCAACAAACCAACGACTGCCGTGGCCAGTCGCAAACCAAATCGAAGGGACAAATTCATCGCATTATGCTTTCGTGGAAGGTGTGCTTGATCGGACTAAGCACCGGTGTGGAGCTATTTTCGTTTAACCGCGTGGGCATCGGGCCGCGCTGCTTGTGAAATGCGGGGCAATGCCCATGCGGTTAAACGAAATTATGCCAAACAACTTCTACCGAGGTGCTTATTCTACTTACAGAAACAAACCAGAGAACAGTATAAACAACGCCAGGATCAAGACAACGAACAGCCCCCACCAGGTGACGACGCTCGTGTACCACCGCTCGCCCAGGTCGCTGAAGATGTTCAAATGCTGCCAGTTAAAGGTGAGTTGATCTGTAACTTGTTCGGGTCGTGGGGGTGGAGTCAACAAGCTGACGGTGATGCCGACAACCACGCAAAACGCCCAATTCACAATGCCCTGCATCGAGTAAGGTTCGATCCAGGCCACATGGTCGGGAACGAATTGAACGTACAGCTTCATGCCAATTCCCAACAGGAAGCCTAGAATCACGGCCACGACCGCGCCCGGACCGTTGATACGTCGCCACAGTACACCCAGCACAAACACCGCACCGAACGGCGGAGCAAAGAAAGCGTACAGCGACTGGATATAGACGAACAAACTTCCTCCCAGCCGATTGATGAAGCCGGCGATCACGATCGAGATGATCAGGATCACGACAGACGAGGCCATACCCATCCGCACGAGATGCGTTTCGCTGGCTTGCCGGTTCCACAGCCGCTGGTAGATGTCGAGCGTAAAGACGGTGGCCGTGGAATTCAGGACGGAGTTCACCGTCGACTGGATGGCTCCGAACAGGGCCGCGAGAAACAGTCCCCGCAGACCGACCGGAATCAGCGTCTGTAGCATGTGGATGTACCCCTTGTCGGCTTCCCCGCGGATCTCTGACCAAGGCCGCTGCATCACTTCGGGGTATTGTGCGAACAGAATCAAGCCGGGCACAACCACGATAACTGGCATCAGGATCTTCATGTATCCCGCCAGCACGATCCCCATGCGCGCGTGGTACATGTTCTTCGCTCCCAACACGCGTTGAATCATGAACTGGTTGATCACGTTGTACCAAATGCTGACCGAAAAGAGTCCCAGCAGCAGCGCCGGCCACGGGTTGGTCTCGTGCGTGATAGGCTGAATCACGGACAGACGATTGTAATGATCGACACGGGCACAGTTCTGAGCGTTTTGTTCGACGACCTCCCGCCAGATTCCGACCTGAGCCTGATTGCGCTGGATCATCACGTTCCAACCTTCGACCAGCGAATGCTCGTCGCCGGACAGCATCAGCAGCCCCAGAATCGTCACCATCAAGCCACCGACAATCATGACAATCACGGTAAAGAAATCGGTCCACGCCACCGATCGCAAGCCACCGTAAATCGCCCAGGAACCGGCCACAACCGCCAACGCGATGATCGAGAACCACAGCCCCCAACCGAACAAACTTTGGAGCGCCAGCCCGCCGCCGTACAGGACGGCGGCGAGAAACGCGACGACATTACTGACGACCGTCAACAGCGCAAACATTTGGCGCAGCAACGGGTGAAACCGCTTCTCCATGAACTCGGGCGTGGTGAACACACGAGACGCTAACAGAAACGGAATGAAGAGCCAGATTAGCACCGAGAAGGACAGGACATTTCCCCACTCACTCATGGCGACGCAGATTCCATAGACAAACGCGGCACCGATCATGCCGATGAAATGTTCGGTGCTGATGTTCGACGCGATGAACGAGCTGCCAACGACATACCACGGCAGCGTGCGGCCCGCCAGAAAGTAGTCGTCCGCATGCGTCTTCTCCTTCCGGCCCGCCCACAAACCGATCGCGCAGAGCACCACGAAATAGCTGCCGAACGCGACGTAGTCGAGCCAGGCAAGCGGAAAGGAATCGATGCCTTCCATCAGGCGGGCTCCGGAGGAATCGCGGCTTGCGATGCTGTGCCATTGCAAGGAATTGCGACAGCGTATTTGTCACCGTTGCCAAAAGCAAGTACGCTTGCTGGTGTGCCACGAGAAGTTTGCCACGAGAATGCTGGCCCTGTGCCCATTGGCCCGGTTACGAGCGACTGTTCATGGTCGATCTATGTTGCGGGGCACCATTGGCTGGTCGTCAATTCGTACGACGGCGACACGTATCGCGCTGGTGACATGCCGTTGGAATTACTTTCGACGCTGCCACGATCGCATTTGGGGCTACACGTGACGGGTTAACGATCCCAAAGAGACCGCCCAGTCATTGCGTACTCAGCTCGCTCGTATCGAGTTCTTGCACAACACGCATACCCAAGTAAGGCTCGTTCCACTCAGGCACGAGGTATCGAAAACGGCAGACGGGGCGGCAGTTATCGCGCGAGGTAATGTACGAACCGCCGCGGACGACGCGGTAAGGATCCTCGTTGGGACCTCGCGGGTTGGCGGCTGGCGAAGTGGCGTAGTAAGTAGAACTGTACCGGTCCGCACACCACTCCCACACGTTACCGAGCGTGTCATACAGACCAAATCGATTAGGCTCCTTCAAACCGACGGCGTGCCGAGGTTCAGACACTTCGAACGAGCACCAGGCACGATTGTCGAGTGTCGAACAAGAAAGGCTTT
>CAUJKL010000368.1 GCA_963204995.1 Planctomycetota bacterium
TCGTTCGTGGCCGGCTTGCTGCCTCTGTTAATCGCCACCGGCCCCGGTGCGGAAGAACGCCGTTCGATCGCCGTCCTCGCCGTCGGCGGCCAGATGCTCTCGCTGCTGCTCACGCTGTTGGCCATTCCGGTTCTGTACACCTTCTTCGACGACCTCGGCCGCCTCGCGCACCGCATCGTCGACTTGCGCGCTAGCGCGACGCCGCAAAGCGCTCTACCGCACGACGCGACAACATCTATGTCGACACTCGAGGAATCGCCGAGCTAACGGAAGATCGGAGCTGGCTTTGTCTTCGGAGCTGGCGAGCGAAGCACTGGTACCAGTCAAGGTTGCGGAACTGTTTCGGTGGTCTGAATCCAAGGGCGGCGAAGTCACTAAACGGTTCCTGCCACCGTTTTCGACACCTCAGGAATGCGTCAAATTGGTGTACCGCATTAAGATCGATATCGCCAACATCAATATGGAACTCAAGCCCGGCATGCCCGCCGACGCAACGATTGAATTGAAAGAACAGTAGCCATGGCGTCCTTCCGAAGCAAAATAAAACGCGACGAGAAGGAAAGACAGAAAGATGGAGACAGAAAAATGAGCGTGCTGTTCATTTTTCTGTCTCCATCTTTCTGTCTTCAACGTGTCCCGGCACATACCTCCATGAAGAAGAACTGATGGACGCCATTCGAATCGAACACCTGACCAAGACGTTTGGCGAGATCAACGCCGTCGATCGTCTCACACTGAATGTTGCGGAAGGTGAAATTTTTGGCCTGGTGGGGCCCGATGGCGCGGGCAAAACGACAACCATGCGAATGCTGACCGCGATCATGGAGCCCTCTTCCGGTGACGCCTGGGTGGCTGGACATCATATTGTCAAGGAAGCCGAACCGATCAAGGAAGAGATTGCCTACATGAGTCAGCGATTCGGTTTGTATCCCGACCTGACCATCATGGAAAACGTCAACTTCTACGCTGACATCTACGAAGTCCCGCGCAAGGCGCGGAGCGCGCGAATCGACGAGCTATTGGCGTTCAGCAACTTGACCCCTTCAAGCAACGGATGGCGGGGAAACTTTCCGGCGGGATGAAACAGAAACTAGGTCTCGTATGCACATTAATCCACACGCTCAAAGTTCTGTTTCTCGACGTGACTTCTGGCGAATCCTGTGTCAGCTATTGCGGGAACGCGTCACGATCTTCGTCTCGACGGCTTACCTTGACGAAGCGGAACGATGCAATCGCGTGGGGTTGCTCAACGAAGGCAAGCTGCTGGCCTGTGGAACGCCGGACGAAGTCAAACAATTGATGCGGGGCACGATTTATGAAATCCGAGCCTCGGAACCGCGTAAGGCTTCGTTGTTACTGCGAGAAACACTTGAGGGCGATTCCGTTGGTTTGTTTGGCGACCGAGTGCATGTCGTCACGAATCGACCCGATCGAGTTCAGCAAGTTTCGCGATCCGTCCTGGCGGCAGCCAACATATCGCTCAACAACATTCGCGTGACCGCACCTTCGCTAGAAGACGTTTTCATTTCGGTGTTGGATAAAGACGATGTCGAGGCGGAAAAGGAGGGATGATACCGATACAGTACGTAGAGACAGAAAGATGGAGACAGAAATATTGACAGCGCGCCTATCTTTCTGTCTCCATTTTTCTGTCTCAAATCCTTCAACCGCAAATCGTTGAAAAAGTGACATTGTGTGTATCGACGTTCACGTGGTGAATGGCGGCAAGGGGACTTAGGTTCAGCAATCGCAGCAACTGGCGCTCATAGTCGTCGTCCGCGCCAGAGAACGATGTAAACTCAAACGCCTCTTTGTCATTGAGCAACCAGAATCGCTGATTTCCAAGTAAATTCCCGTTCCGATGAAGCGGCAACGACTGCGGACTGCCAGTGCGAGATTGAAGCCAGCTAACACACTCCCGATAAAGCGAAACCGAAAGACATGTTCCCCAATCTCTCAGCAGCGACACAACCAGGTCAACAAAAGTCTCATCGCCCTGGTAACGGCGGCAGTCGACTTCAAATCCGCAACGCTGCGAGCGAGGGACGGTCGCGTTCACAAATTCGGACTCCACTTTTTTGCTGCGAAGATTCACCAGCTTTCCATGTTCGACATCCAATAGATACAGATAGGTCATCAACTGAGCCCGGTGCTGCGGCGTCAGCGTGGACACGGTTTTCAGTTCATAGACGCCTCTGCAATCCACAACCAGATCAAGGAACAGATCTTTTTGAAACCCCTCAAACAACAATTCAAGTCTTGTTTCACGATGACAGATCGTGCCTGACCGACGAATTCTATCGGCGATGTCCGTCGAATAAATACGTTCATCAGCTAGACGACCGATGTCGTTCTGGGCATCGAACATGTGCCTCATCATCAGATAGTCCAGTGTCGCGAACTGGTCTTGTGGAATGTTTGCGATCGCAATTTCGCATCGTACTGGCATAGCTTCTGCCTTACAAATGGTTCAAGTTATTGAGTTATTGTAACGCTTCCGAGTTTTGAATAGAGACAGAAAGATGGAGACAGAAACATTTACAGCGCGCCTATATTTCTGCCTCCATCTTTCTGTCTCAAATTCTATAGTTGACGACAGAGTTGAGCCAACATGAGCAATCATAAAACTGGCGCGAAGACTGCGAACGGGCAAGCTCCAGCCGTCACCGTGCGTGATCTGGAAAAGCGGTTTGGCGACTTCATTGCTGTCAACAAAGTCAACTTCGATGTAACTCGCGGCGAGATTTTTGGCTTCCTCGGTTCCAACGGAGCTGGCAAGTCGACCGTCATCCGTATGTTGGTTGGGTTGCTCGCTCCCAGCGGTGGCAGCGGCACCGTTGCTGGCTATGACGTTTCCACCGAAGCCGAGAAAATTAAGAAGCACATCGGCTACATGAGTCAGAGATTTTCGCTCTATGATGACTTGACCGTTGTCAAGAAAATGGGGTCAGAACTATTTTCACTGAGATCGCAAATGGTTCTACCCCCTTTTCACGTTTCCTTTTCACGTTTGTGTCGACACTCGATGAGTTGCCGAGCTAACGGAAGATTGGAGCTGGCTTTGCCTTTGAAGCTGGCGAGCTAGGGTCAGTCGGAAAAAGCATTTGAGTCAATAGAAGACGAGGAACTCGCACGCCGGTGTGCCACTGGCTTCGCCAGTGCCTTGCATGTCAAAGGAGTACGAGGTGGTCGCTTATCGTCAAGAGCATTCTTGCAAGTCAAAAGCACTGGCAGAGCCAGTGGCACACCGATCGACCGCATTTGTCGGCGCCACCCAGCCGATGGATTCACGGTGGTTAATCTCTTTCCGAAAGTTCTTCTAACATTTCGACGGCGGTGTCGACTAAGGTCTCGATACCTTTTTGGGTGACTTGGTTGACGCCAGCGAGGGTTTCATAGCCTTCGTGAGCGAAGCCTCGGGCGGTGGGTTCGTAACCGATGGCGTCATTGGTGAGTTCGCAGACGATGGTGTGGAGGAAGGGCGAGCGTTTTTTGATGTCGATGCCGTACTCGACGAAGAGTTCGCCTGCGTTGGTGCCGATGCCTAGGGGGCCGATGCGGGCGGCGCTGACCGGGACGCTGCGAATCTCGGGCATGTCGGCTAGAGAGCGTTGGGAGCCGATGAAGGCTTCGGGGCGCCAGCCGAGTCTTGCGATGGCACCGTCGCGTTGGGCATCGGGGTCGCTGCGGTCGACTTCGATGTCGCGACGAATGCAGGCGACGGGAATGGGGCCTTCGATGGGGATGGCCCGCCGGGCGGCGTCGACGGCGGCTTCGCCGAAGGGGACGGCCTTGGCACGCCAATTGTCGGTCTGGCCTGAAGCGGCATTGATATTTCCCGAGCAGCCCTGCGTGAAGACGCACACGGTATCATCGCCGTGTGCGTCTTTGATGTGTTCTGCGATGACACCAGGGAAGTCCGCAGACCAGGATTTGACCAACTTGCGGTCGCGGAGGTTGGGGTGGCAGGTGAAGTTGACGAGGGTGCCGAGGACTTTGCCATCGAGAGCGTCGAAGCGGGCGACCCAGAGTTCGGGGTCGACGGGGCCTTCGGTGCCGAGAACCTGCGGGTGTTTGGTGAGGTCGTCGAGGTCTCCTAGCCACGTGTTCATCGCGAGGCCGTCGATCTTGGAGAGTACACGCCGATTGCTGATGCCTTCGTAGACGAGCGAGCGACCAAGGTACATGCGGGCGGGTTGGAGTTGGTTGTGCGCTTTGGCAATGGTGTCGGCAATGATGCCGGGGAGGGTGGCGAGGTAGTCTTTGTTGTTCGGGCCGCTCGTGGGGAGGAAGGGCGAGCTGTGGTTGTGGCTGGGGCAGAGGAGGATGGCGCTGGTGGGAATGCCGGTACACTTGGTGGCTTCGGCGATAGCTCTGTCGGCGACGTGGCGGGTGATTTTGACGAGATCGAGTCCGACGATGGTGAGCGTGTCTTCGCCATTGCGAACGACGATGGCTTTGGCGTAGAGGGGATCCTCCATCGCGATGGTGATGGGCAGGGCAGGGCCGGTCATGATGGCGCCGACCGGAGGGGTGATGTCGGTTTCGGCGAAGCCGACTTGGAGTTCGGCACGGGCGGTTGCGGCAATGCCGAGTAAGAGGAATGTCAGAAAGGGTTTCATGGGGATGTTTTTATGGCTCGTTTTTTGAGGAGTACTGGGCGTGGATGCTGCGGAGCAGGTTCAACAGGCAGGTTCAACAGGGACATCCATACGCTAATCGTAATCAAATCTGGGGAGAATAAAACGAGGCGGGTCCAATACTGTTCGGCACGGGGGATGTGGTGATCGAACGCAGGAGATGCGGGACGTCCAGGGGCTGTGGAGCGGCTGCCAGAATGACACGCCGGGCGCGAGTGCGCGAACATTGCGATTAGAAACTCGCCACCGTGCGGCATCAAACAACTCGCGCCGCTGGACAAGAGTGCGACCGAGGGGCAGAAAATGGGGCAAGAACTATTTTCACCGAGATCGCAAATAGTTCTGCCCCCTTCACGTTTCACGTTTGAGATACGCAAAAGTGTTGACTTTCTCACGTAGTTAGTATCTAAACTCAAGGTATCTTCTTGGATCGAGCATAGCCCGCTTGGCTCTGCATTGGGCCAATGAGGCGTTTGGGTGTGGTGGCTCTGCTTCATCTATCGTTCCTGTTTGGAGGTATCTCGCATGCGGTCTGCAAATCGGTTTCGGTTCGGCTTTACGTTGGTGGAATTGTTGGTCGTGATCGCCATTATTGGCATCTTGGTCGCTCTGTTGTTGCCCGCCGTCCAGGCGGCACGGGAGGCCGCGAGGCGGATGCAATGCACCAACAACCTGAAGCAACTCGGGTTGGCGGTCCACAACTATGCCGACACGTTCAAGTCCTTCCCTTCCGGATTCATCTCGAGCCTCCCGGCAAACCCAACCGGCAGTTCGACGGCAGAACCGTCGGTCTGGACGTGGGGCGCGTTTGTTCTGCCTTTCGTCGAGCAGACCAGCTTGAGCGACACATTGCAGGTTGGAAGCCGCACTTTGTCGCAAAACCTGTCGATCCCCGCGGGCTTGGCCGCACTACAGACTCCCGTGGCCGCATTCGTCTGTCCGTCGGACGTCGGTCCTCCCCAGAACGATTTTGGCGTCAAGTATGCTGGCACTGCGGATGTGTACCCCGTCAACTCGCCTCAGTTCACGACTTACGAGAAGACTGTGACGAGCAACGGGACAGACCGAATTCCAATCGCGAAGTCCAACTACGTGGGAGTGGCTTCCGTCGGCGACAGCATGACACCGCCCAGCGGCGACTTCGCCCCGTACGGTCCGCCGGTCGGAGTGTTCTTCTGGAATTCCTCAGTAGGATTCCGAGATATCACCGACGGAACCAGCAATACAGCAATGCTCGGAGAGCGGTGCTACAAGCTTGGGAACTTGTTTATGGGCGCGGGGACGGTTTTCGGATGTAGTCCTTTGGCTGCCGGGTACAGCAGCCGCACACGCGTAATTAATAACGCTCTGGGAATCCCCTATTGGGGCATGAACCAGACCGTGACCTCTTGGCAGCATCAAAACCGTAGCTTCAGCAGTGTGCATCCCGGTGGGGCTCAATTCGCGTTGTGCGACGGCTCGGTTCGGTTCATTAGCGAGACCATCGACTTTCGCGGGAATTCTATAGGTGGCATGACGAGCGCAAACCAGGGAGTGGACAGTACCTTCGAGCGGTTGCTATCGAGGAACGATGGTCAGGTGGTTGGAGATTTCTAGACGCGGACTCCGGTGCCAAGAGAACCGCGACGGAGTGCTGAGCCGATTGAGCCGCGGTAAATTCAGGAGTTCGCATCGATTGTGGAGGCCGACGAGGGTCGTCGGCTCCTCACAAGCACGTCTTGGGTCCGCTTGTTTGTCTAACACAAAGAGAGGTCGACATGATTTGTCCACGGGAGCTGGCGTTTGTTGTGGCCGCTTGCGCGATGGGGCTGGCGATTGCGGGGTGTGGCAGGAGTGATCTGCCCGAATTGGGACGTGTGCGCGGTACCGTCACACTCGACGGGAAGCCGCTTCCCAATGCGGCCGTCGGGTTCTATCCGGTATCGGGCGGTCGCCAAGCACTCGCGATCATCGACAACGATGGCAAGTACGACTTGACATTCGTCCGAGGTGCCAATGGGGCCAAGACGGGCATTAATGAGGTTACCGTTTTTTGGCCCGACGGGTCGGAGCCCACCGCGACGATCCCCGCGAAGTATGACAAGCAGTCGGAATTGAAGTTCGACGTCAAGCCTGGGAAGAACACATTTGACATCAAGATGGAATCGAACTAAAGAGGTCAGAAAAATGGGTCAGAACCAATACTGTTCGGCACGGGGTATGCGGTGGTCGAACGCAGGAGATGGCGGGACGTCTAGGGGCTGTGGAACGGTTGCCAGAAAGACACGCCGGGCGTGAGGTGCGCGAACATTGCGATTAGGAACTCGCCACCGCGCAGCATCAAGCAACTCGCGCCGCTGGACAAGAGTACGACCGAGGATGGTGGCTTAGCGTTGCTTCGAAGTCGCCTCGTCTTGCCGTTTCAGTGTCGTCAGGTGTACCAGTAGCTCCGCTTCGCTGGCCACGCCAAGGAAGTAAAAGCAAATCATCTCGTAGGTCCGCTTCGTCGGCTTGCGGCCCGTCCACAAGCTGATCAACAGGCACGCCATGATCGCACAGTACGTTTGCCCCGTCTCTGGGTTAAAGGGCGATGCCGTTTTGCTTGTGGCTCAGCAAGTGCCGACAACCCGGCAGGTGCTTGAAAAATCGGTAGAAGATCTCAATCGCCCACCTTTCGGCAGATAACAGCGAAATGATCTCTGCCGGTATCGACCACGGCTCAGCCGCGGTCCCCGCAAGCGGCAGACGTAACTGCTCTTCGCCTTGACGATCTTGTTGAACAACGCGAACTTGGCATCGCCTCGATCCATCACGTACAGCCGATCCGGCTCGATCGTCCGTTCGAGTACCGCGCGCTCATCATGCTCGCCGCCGCCATCGGGCGTGACGTCGATCCGCGTTGGCACGCGGGCGGTCGACTTCAAAGTGGGTGGACCAACCTTCGGTCGGTGCCCATCGCCACTTGACCAAGCCGCTGCCTTTGTTCTGCTTCCGCCACGAAGCTTCCATGATCGAAGGCCACGCGGCAATCAGCGATCCGTCGACCAACACCAGCGTCTGATCGATATCTTGCAAACGTGCGTCGCGTGCCCGCGGCTTCAGTTCCGCGCCAGTTCGGCGACGATTTCCTTCAGCCGTTCGGCGTCGAAGCCGGTGGCCGCTTCGGACAACGAACCGAGCGAGGTCCTTTTGCAGCCAAGTTGCTTTTGCACTTTGCCAAGTTCACTTGCTTGGTGGATGCCTCGCAGAGCCTCAGCCCCAGCCACCGTCTGGCGAACGGGTGGCACAGCTGGCTTGTCCAGCAGTGCCGTCCCAAGTGCATCAACATTACTGTGACGATATTTTATTATTTGTCAATTTTTAGGCTCTGGAA
>CAUJKL010000369.1 GCA_963204995.1 Planctomycetota bacterium
GTACGACATCAAAATCGTCAACGTCGAGACGGTCGTCTTGCCAAACATCTGGAGCCGGTACGAAGAAGGACCAACCGATGTCGCCCTCGGAACCAGCGGCGAGATGCCCAGCCACTGGCATCAGTTTGTGCGTGTGTGGTATCGGAGCGGGTGAGAATGACGAAGTAACAACAGCGTTCGCCATTCGAGATTTGCGACAGGTTACGCCGCTCGTCGCAAACCCAGCTGCCGCGAAAGCGCGCCGCTGAGCTGACAGAGATGGATTCCCGGATCTCGCAGCAAGGCTTCACTGATTTGAATCAGTTGCTCGTCGGCGTTCAAAGCCAGATCGATAAAGATCCATTTGCGGCCGCCGAACTCGCAGGCCCCACCACCGCTACCGCCGAGCCACTCATGGCGGATCTGGTATCCGAGCGTTCTCGCGACTTCACAACATTGTTCGAGCAGTTCTATTGTGTGCATCCCAGCTTGTCCATTTCGCCAAATCCGTGGCCGATCAATACGTGGCGGCGATTATATCGCGATCGGTTTCAGTTGCCCAGCTCGAATCGACGATACCTCAAAAGCACCTAAGTGATAACAGCACAATGATTTAAGGTATACGTGTCGCGTAAAACAGGAAGACCACCGCGACCCGGTAAATGAGTGAAACTGTCCACGGTACGTCAGGCTTTCCAGCCTGACTGCCCGCAGCGGTTGAGATTATCAGCCTGGACAGCCTAACGTACGACCGATCCTTCCCCCCAATCGCCCCCTGCCTACACTCCCTGAGAAACATGAGCGAAACTACCCCGGATCTGGAGCAGCAAGTTGCAATCCTCAAACAACAGCTTGCGCAAGCGCAGAAGATGACCGCGCTTGGTGAGCTCGTCAGCACCACGACGCACGAGTTTAACAATGTGCTGATGACGATCATCAACTATGCCAAGCTGGGACTTCGCTACAAGGACGACGCATCGCGCGTCAAGGCTTTCGAGAAGATCCTCGCGGCTGGCCAGCGCGCTTCCAAGATTACAAACTCGGTACTAGGCGTTGCTCGCAACCGCTCCGACACATTCGAGCCGACTGATCTGTGCAGCCTGGTCGAGGAGTCGATGGTGCTGATGGAGCGAGAATTCAGCAAATACCGGATTCAAGTCGACAAGCAATTCAATAAAGTCCCCGAAGTGGTCGCTAACGGAAATCAGATTCAACAGGTGTTGCTGAATCTGCTGATCAACGCGAGGCAAGCGATCAAGGAACGAGGGCAAGTGCTGATTAAAGTTGAGCATGACGAGACGAATCAGACAGTCGATCTGGTGGTGCGCGACAACGGAGCGGGAATTCCCGCAGAAAAGCTGCGCAAGATCTTCGATCCTTTCTTCAGCACGAAAGCTGGTCCCGACGAAACCGGCAAAGGGGGCACGGGGCTCGGGCTCTCATCCTGTCGCGATATCATCGACGCTCACCGCGGAAAGATTCGCGTTGAGAGTACGGTCGGTAAGGGAACGTGCTTTACGATCAAACTTCCTGTCGCGAGGAAGCAGGCGTTACGAGCACCGGTCGACGGTCAGACTACGACAGCAACCGTCCCGCAATCCGTAACGTCTTAGCGGCGCTTCTAGCGAATCTGTGGCAGTGTAATCTGTGTTGGTAACGCGTTCCCGGACATCGGCTCGAACGGTGTTTGAACCGCGAGACGACTCTGGATATTGGCGAGGATTTCCTGCTCTAGCGTTGGGTCGCGTCCTAACGCGATCCAACCGAGCGTGACCGGCGAGTCCCTTTGACTGTCTTCTCCGCGCACTAACGATCCGTCGTGGCGAACCGTGGATTGCCCAACGGTCGAATGCTCCGGGCGATCGACGTCTTCCAACTCCTTGAAAACAGAGACTTCGATGGAGTATCCCGAGGCAACTGGCATGACACGAACCGAGGCCCGCCGGCGAATCGATTGCAGCGTGGCGTGCAGCTTCTCGTAACCCTTGGTCGAATCTTGCCTCCACGGCTCAAAAAACGTGGCTCCTGACCGGGGAACCGTCTCGATTCGGCCTTCCGTGATCACGCCCCCAACGATCCGGACTCGCTCTTCCCGTTCGATTTGGAAGTAGTCGTCGATCGTATCGACGACTTGGTTCCATACAAACTCGTGATCACTGACCGGTACGAAGATGGGATTCTCCATGACGAGTCCGGCACCGCTCGGAGGCGAGGAATGCGGGCCATGAAGTGACGGAATGAGTTGGTGTGAACAACCCACTGCGGCCACGAACGCGATAAGTGTGCAAGCGTATCGATGTGACATGCGGCGTTCTTAGATCGGCGCGGATAGAGCCAAGATGTAGATGTAGGCCGGAACAAGGCTTTGCGCGGTTCCGACACGAGCGAGACGACACCATACTGCCGGAACTGCGCAAAGCCTTGCTCCGGCCTACGAGAAAAGCGCGGCACAGTCTCTTGAATTGCTGCGGGCTCCGCAAGAGCAACTCGAACGCTTACGCCGCGCGTCGGCTGCTAGCACTGCCTTTGGCGAGGTTCTCGACTTCTGCGGAATTCAATTGGCGATATCGATGTCGCTGGCCAGAGGTGTCCTCGATCAGCACGAGCGACTTATCGTGCAGCATTCGTGGCAGATAGAACCACGCGTTCGTCAGCGACTGCGTGTCTTGATCCGCCGCGATGACGACAAGATCGGTGCTTTGCAACCCGTTAGCTGTTCGAGCTAGAGCCGATAGCGGATCGCCGGGGATCACGCGGACATTGGCACCGGTTGCTTTCAGCCGCTTGTGTGCTTCCTTGAGCGGCAGTCCTGTGCCGAACTGTGTTCGTGCCTCGAACAGGTCGATTCCTACGTAACGAATCCCTTCGTTGGGACGGTAGCGTTGTGCGACGGCGATCATGCGCGTCGAACGCACTCCCAATCCAACACCGATTTCGACAATCGACGACGGCTTTAAATGCCGAATCGTTTGGAACACAGCCCGCTCATGGGAAGGCTTTGACAGTAAAGTAAGATAAGCAAACTTGAGAAAGCTTGTGTGGTTCACGATTGTACTTCCTTCCACTTACTTCGACATGAGTTAGCACTAACTGTCTAGCCTCTCTCTTCAATGTCGGATCGGCTTCGCTGTCGAGTCGAGAGAAACTGGCGGATCTTTGAACGCCGAGCGACGTCGATCCGTGGCATGTTGTGATTCCTTAGGTAAACGAGTGTTGCGAATCGTCAACATCGCCGGCGGTAATCCGGCGGTCGGAAGTCGAATTCTGCATCTTGTTGCTAGTTTTTAGGCTTTGGTGTGATCGAATTCGGATTGCTGTCCTATATTTCTTAGTGACCGGCAACAGGACGCTTGCTGGCCCGATGTCTCCTCCCCACCTGCCCAAGTCTGGGCACTCGACTGGCGTAGCGCAACTGCTGCCGCCTCAGTCGACACCGTGGTCTTCAGCCTTGACGAGATTAAGCCATGCGTCCAGTCGATCGGTCTCGCGCCCTGCAGCGGCGTTCCCGCTATGAAACATTCGAAGAACGCCTGGCGTTGACGGCCCAGCCGATCGGCGAGTTGTCGTTGGGCATGGAGCAGCAACTCCAGCAACACTACAGCGAATTGGCACCCGCTGAAGTCGTGCATCCGATTGGCGATTTCCAATTGGAAACAATCGCCGACGAACGCGTGGCGAGTCATGCGAGCACCGCTAGCGGAGCTGCGGGTAATGTTCACGACTTGACTGGGGTAAACTACGTCTTCGGCAACTACGGTTTCTCGGGCCAAGGCCAGACGGTAGCGATCATCGACAGCGGTATCGCCTGGGATCATGTTGCACTCGGCGGCGGCTTGGGAAGCGGCTATCGAGTAGTTGGTGGATACGACTTTGCGGAAGGCGACGCCGATCCTTACGACGACGGACCCTCTGGATTCCACGGGACGCACGTTGCCGGAATCGTGGGAAGCTCTGATGCGACGCATCGAGGCGTTGCTTCCAGTGTCGACCTGGTTGGACTGCGAGTCTTCAACGACAATGGCGTGGGAAACTTCAGCATGGTGGAAGAGGCGTTGCAATGGGTGCATGCACATCGCAATGACTTCGAGAACCCGATCACGACCGTCAACTTGTCGCTCGGCACGACTTGGAATGCCAGCAGCGTTCCAGGTTGGTCAACACTCGAAGACGAATTTGCTCAACTAGAAGCGGATGGCATCTTCATCTCCGTTTCCGCTGGCAATTCATTCAGCAGTTATAATGCAGCCGGCCTGAGCTATCCTGCCGCCAGCCCCTACGTCGTACCAGTGGCCAGCATCGACAACAACGGAGCCATCAGCGGGTTTAGCCAACGAAACGATCGAGTGCTTCTAGCTCCGGGACAGAACATTACGAGCACGATACCCGACCACGTGTTCGGAGCCGATGGTAACCCGAACGACTTTGGCACGGCCAGCGGCACGAGCATGGCCTCGCCCTATGTTGCTGGGGCCAGCGTACTCGTCCGGCAAGCGATGCAGTTCGTCGGTATCCAGAACATCACGCAGGACATGATTTACGACCAGCTGCGCAACACGGCAAGCATCGTCTATGACGCCGCAACCAGCGCCAGCTATCACTTGATTAATCTTGAAGCAGCGATCAAGTCGCTGATGCCAGGTGACGATTTCGGCTCGACGAGCGACTCAGCACACTCGCTCGGAAAACTTTCTGGTAACAGTTCGTTTGCCGGCGTCATTGGAACGGTGACCGACGCGGACTACTTCACATTCACGGCGGGACAAACTGGCAAAGCGACTTTTTCCTTCAACACGACCCAAGAACTAAAGCTCGACGCGAAAGTCATCGGCGGCACCGGCTCATTTAGCGGCAAGGCATTGACGATCGACGTCATCGCCGGTCGCTCGTATACGTTCGCCTTAAGTACAACTGGAGGCGTTGGACACTACGCGGCGAGCGTCAGCCTCGTGAACGCAACGAACGGCGGATCTCAAGACAGCGGCGGCGGTTCGACTGGTGAAGACGCAGCGAAAGTCGACCCGATTGCCAAAGCGGCATATGACCTCGATCAAGCAAAGGGATTGAAATTCTCGGGCAAAGATCACTTGAACTGGGGCGGAACGAACGAGAAGTGGCTGCAAGGAAACGACGGCTGGTACTTCATTCGTCCCACCGGCGAAGTTTACAAATGGGTGGGCTCCGGTAAGGCCATCGGCAGCTTGGTGGCAACGCTCGATGCGAGCTACTATGCGGATCTGAGCAAACTGTTCGACGCCAAATTGCCGACGAGTTCCGGAAGTGCAGCGAGTTCCGGGGGCGGCAATTCGACGACCGGAGGCGAAACGAAAAGCGGTGCGGGCGATGGCGGTAGCGGTTCCACCAAGGGCACCAACGGCGGCACGAACGACTCCAAGTCCGGAGCCGAGACAACACTCGCGGCTCGTGCCCGCGAATTGGACTCGCAGTACGGATTCACCACGGACGGCAAGTACTACGAAAATTGGGCAGGCCAAGGCGAGAAGTGGTTCAAGAGTGACAAACTTGGTTGGGTGTTTATCACGCCGGATGGATCCGTTTACGATTGGAATGGCAACCAAGGCACGGCCATCAACAGCCCAAAGGTCGCTCAACTTGACCCCAGCTTTCACAAAGATCCAAAACTGCTGACCGACCCACCTGGCGACAGCGGCACCGGCACGAGCGACAAAGGTGCGGCGAGCGGCGGCTCAAATGCTGGCAGCAATGACAAGGCGAACAACGCGGACCAAGGAAACAAAGACACAGGCAGTGGCACTTCGACCGACAACACTCTCGCCAAACGAGCCTACGACCTGGACCAACAACTCGGTCTGGGCTCGACGGGCAACTATTACGTCAACTGGGCCAAACTTGGAGAAAAGTGGATGACTTCCACGAGCGGCTCGTGGTATTTCATCACCGCCGACGGCAGCCTCTATCGCTGGAACGGCAGCCAATCCAACGCTGCTGCCAGCACCCTTGTTGCCAAATTGGACGCCAGCTTCCACACGACACCAAGCAAACTGCATGATGCACCGAGTGTGAACGGCAACACCGCTGTAAACGTCGCGAGTGCGGCGATGAACCGCGTCGAAGATGCGATCACCGTTGTCGATACTAGCAACTCCGTCGCGATTTACGCCGCGAACAATTCCACCGATCAGCGGACGCTGGCGCATGACTATGTACTTTCGTCAACGCGACGAACTCTTGAATCGCTTGAGGCGGACGCCGTGGTTCCGAGTCGAGTTCACTTCTTCGCAGCCTACGAGACGAACGATGACAGTCGCGACTATCGCCGGCTTCGCGTTCCCTCAACGATGTCCGCGCACGACGACGATACGGCGGTCGACTACGTTTATCATGCGTTGGAAAGCGACGAAGTAGTTCTCGATGAATCTCACGCCGGAGTCTGAGTAAAAGGGTTGTGTCGGCTTCAAAGCACCGCACACTTCGGGGCTTGCAACGACGAAGAGACAAACTGAACCGGAAGCGAAGACGAGGCTTTCATTTGTTTCGTTTCAACGCACAGCCTCGATCAAGAAACGAGTAACGGGCCAGCATCCGTGCCAGCCCGCTCGTTTTGGTATCTTGTGAATTCAGCAGTCGAGTTAGTACTGACCAGTCGTCGGGTACTGTCCGCCAGCTCCATTATTCCAAGACTGATTGGCTGTGGCTGGCACCGATCCGCCCGTCGTTGGGTAGCCTCCGCTTGACGATGTCGAACCAGACAAGGCACCGGTATCACGGCCCGTGCTTCCGGGGCGATAGCCGCCGGCTGTACTCGATTGGTAAGAACTTGGTGAGGTTGTCGAGTAGTTCGATCCTCCTGTATCACTGGCGTATGCACGAGAGGCCGTGGGCGTGCTGCTCTGAGGAGCTTGCTGGTACGAGGCTGGTTGCTGATACCCGCCCGAGCTTGCGGTGCCGTATCCGCCGGAGCTGTAGGGATTTTGCGCCTGTGGATAGCTTGTGCTGGAAGCGTTACCGTATGCCGACCCACCGGCAGCGGCTGGTTGTGTTCCGCCGTAGGGCGACGCGGATGCTTGGCTGTTGCCATAAGGATCACTGGATCGACGGTACGAATCAGAGTTCCACGCTTGCTCACCGTTATTGCTGGCGTTCGAAGCTCCCTGGTAGCCAGTAGCACTCCGTGCGTCAGCCACGCCGTAGCTCGGCCCGGCGCCGTAGTCAGGCGTTCCACCTTGAGCAGCTTGATAGGGCGAGCGATAAGGGCCGGTTGCTCCTGCCGCCGGTGGAGCACTTGTTAGCCCATTCGACGTGCCAGGATATCCACCATTCGCACCAGTTGCGTAAGGCCCAGTTTGATAACCAGAACTGCCGCTGCCTTGGGGAGTCGCACCATAGCCGGCGGGGCTGGTCGTGTTTCGAGCGTATCCCGTTTGACCGTATTGCGAGGCAGCGCCTGCAGTGGTCGCGGAAGGCGTTGGCAGAGCTCCGACCGACGGTTTCTTCGGCACACTAGCCAGAGCAGTCGCGGTAGGCTTGGGCTTACTCCAAGGTAACCAAGCGGTGCTCGGTGCCTGGAAGCCGCTCTTGCAGCCCGTCAAAGCTGTTAAAGCCAAACAACAAGAAGTGATTCCGACGCAAGACCAACGCGAGTAAATCGCACGCATGGCACCATCGCCCTCTACGACGTTCGGAGAAGAGTGCCGGGGCCAAAGATGTGAGCGTGGCCCTGCGAGTCTCTTCCCTGAGACTGTTGAAACGGATCGCGTAAGCAATCGTACTTACGCGCGATAAATTCAGTTGTTAGGAATATTCGGCGCGAACGGCCGGGTTAGTCCAGCTAATCCGAAAACTTTACTGAGCTTTCGTCACAAACTCCCTCAACCAGAATAGGTCGCGGATAATAGAGACGGTCGCAGGAATCGTCAACGGCATTATTTCAATCGTTATCGACTTCCCGGATCGTTTGCTCGGAAGCGGTCGGCGATCAGCGTGTCGATGAACAGCTGGCTGATGTGGTAAGCGACCATCGGCAGAATCGAGACTTTCAACGAGATCGCCATGAGCAGCCCCACCATGAGTGTTTTTTGGCTGCCGGCAAAGGCGACGGCGATTTGGTCTTCTCGGGAGAATTGGGCCAGCTTTGCCAGCAATAATCCGACCCACAACATGACTGTGTGAACGAGACACACGGCTGCGAGCATGGCGAGCAAGTCCAACGCACTCAACGGCGATTGCGTCGGGTCGCTTAAGCCGATACCGGATTGAATCGCTCCAAACATTACCATCGTCAGTAAACCACATTGCGCGAGCACGCCTAACATGTGCTTCTCGCGCGTGGCCCAGATCCCGAGCGGCTTATACTGACGCAGAAATTGTGCTGCCAACATCGGAAGGACTACGAGCAAGCCGAGATTCATCGACATCTTGCGGAGACTAAGGTCGGGGCTGCTGACGTTCTCGCCCGTCATCGCTAGTAACCACAGTGGTGTGACGATGAAACAGAGCAGATTGGTGATGATAGTGACTAAGATCGCGACGGCGTCATTCCCGCCAGCTCGGCGAGTCCAAACTGCTGCCGAGGCCAATGTACAAGGTGTCGCCGCAGCTACCAGCAGCCCGCCACCGAGTTCGGCATTCAGCCCGAACGATATTCCCCAGGCAAATAGCGGCAGTAGGCCGAAGGTCACGCCGACCGCGAGCAATGGTGGCCACGGACGTCGCATGGCCTGCCACATGGCACTTGCTTCCAACGGAAACGCCATCAGGAACAGGACGACCGCAACGATCGCCGATCGCAACGGCATGCTAGTGCCCGGCAGATCGAGACTCGTCAGCGGCTGAAGTTGTTGTGCGAAGAGACTGCCAATCGCTAGCACTGCCACGAGCGCGATGAGGAACCAACGTTGAATGAATAACTGTTTCATAGATGGCACGGACGCCGGCTGGTGATTCTGACCGCAGGGCAGGGGAGGTCGCATTGTTGAGGCTTCTGGATGCTGTCACAACCGCCCTATCTCGCAAATTGCGCTCCTAGTAAGATTGAAAACTATCAGACAAGTAGGCCGGAACAAGTCTGCGCGGTTCCGGCACGCGCC
>CAUJKL010000370.1 GCA_963204995.1 Planctomycetota bacterium
TGCCGAGCGCGATCGCGAACGTGGCCGCATCTGGCGGGTGGTTTATACCGGCACGGGCAGCGAGGCGCGCCAGCGAGTCCCGCCGGCGGATCTGACGAGAGCCTCGTTGGACGAATTGCTTGCACAGCTTGGTCATACGAATCTCGTCGTGCGAACCCTGGCGACGCACGAGTTGGCTGACCGTATCGGCGCTGATGCCGTACGGCCGCTCGAACGGCTGTTGGCCGATCGAGAAAGTCACGCCTGGCAACGAGCGCATGGGATGTGGGTGCTGCACCGCCTGAATGCATTGGGAGACAAACTGGTCGCCGCGTTGGCGGAGGATGCAAGTCCCATGGTGCGTGCGCATGTGATGAAAGTGCTCGCCGAGCGTCCTGATTGGGGACACGAGTCCAGCGATCTACACCGCTTGGTGCTGGCCAAGCTGGCCGACGCGGATCCCTTTGTCCGCCGCGCCGCCTCGGATGCGCTGGCTCGCCATCCGTCTCCCGCGAACGTTCAGCCGCTGTTGGAGCTTTGGGACCAGACGCCCGCCGAGGATACGATGCTCGTGCATGTGGTACGCATGGCGCTGCGCGACAACTTGCGGGATGGAGAATCACTGGGCGAGGTTTCTCAACACATGTCGCTTGACGACCAACGTCGCTTGGCGGATGTCAGCCTGGGAATCCACACGCATCACACAGCCGACTTCCTACTCCAACACCTGCGGACGGATGCGTTCGATCCCACTCGCCTCGCGGAATTCATGTATCACATTGCCCGTTATGCGGATGCGGAGGTGCTTTCCCGACTACACTCGTTTTCGTTGACCTATCGCCAGCAAGATTCGGAAATACAAGCCACGGTACTGGCGGCACTGTATCGCGCCACGAAAGATCGGGCAGAGATGGTGCCGCCAGAAATTGCGGCCTGGGCCCTCGCTCTCACGGGCCAGTTGCTGGACGATGCCGATGAGGACATGGTCTATCAGGGTCTCGAATTGGCTTGGGAATTGCGACTGACGCCATTGGCCGAGCGATTGGAGAAGCTCGCCGATAAGGCAACGCCCGTGCCCGCGTTGCGGTCGTTTGCCATAGACGCACTCGGCGCTGTCGCGCTCGTCGAGGCTGTGCCGACTCTTGACCGCATGCTCGCCGACGCCACCGAAGGCACTGATGTGCGAGCAAAGGCAGCTGACGCGCTCGGGAAGATAGACGACGACACGAGTCGTGTCGTGTTGCAGCGGCGACTGTCCGCCGCGCCGGCAGAGGTGGCACTCGCCATCGCCCGTGCCTTGTCTCACAGTCGCGCGGGAGCCGACATGCTGCTCGATGCCGTACAGCAGGGCCAGGCATCCGCCCGACTGTTGCAGGATCCGCTCGTGGACCAACGGCTGGTCGCACATGCAAACGACGACCTCGATGCTCGACGCCAAACGCTGCTCGTCGACTTACCTTCCGAAAACGATCAGCTACCGTCGCTAATCCAAGGGCATCGCGATCGATTTTCCCAAGCGACGCCGGACGTCGCACGAGGCGCAAAGGTCTTCGAGAAGCACTGCGCGACCTGCCATCAGATCGGCGGCAAGGGCACGCAGGCTGGTCCGCCGCTCGATGGAATCGGTGTGCGCGGCCTCGAGCGGATTCTCGAAGATATCCTGGACCCTCATCGTAATGTCGAACGCAACTTTCGGAGCACGGTCGTGCAACTGGCCCAAGGCCGAATCGTGACGGGCTTGATATTACGTGAGGACAGCGACTCGTTGGTCATCGCCGACGCGGACGGAAAGCAATTTCAGATCTCCGTCCGCGACATCGAGGACCGCCAGCAGCTGATGCTTTCGCCCATGCCCCTGGACCTGGCCAAGAAGCTCTCTGCGGCGGACTTTGACGATCTGCTCGGCTATCTTCTCAGCCAGCATGAGCCGCGGCAACCCGCTGGGGATACAGACTAGTGCTTTGTGCTGGCCGCGAGTTCTTGCGAGTTCGGCTACTCTCGCGAGCAACATAGATACTACAGAGAGAATTTCGCCAACACGGCGCTAGGAACGTCGCGATCCGCAAAACTTTTGACGTCAACTTCGGAGCCAGCGTAGACGCTCTCCAGCGTAAAGGCGGGTTGCTCGTCTGTCACTTTCGCCAAAGGCGGATAAGCCATCCGTGTCTGCTTGGTCCCGCAGAGACTGTCAGTACGGAACAAACGCCGCGTTCGTACTTTCGCGATGCCTGCGTCAAGGATTGACAAGCCCGATCGTCCGCCGTCGGCAATCTCCAAGCTGATCTTTGACTGTTTCACCTTGACGACATTCTGAATCGTATCTCCGGCCGAAGCGGTCGCCATCTTGATTAACGCCGTCTGTTGCACCGCGCTGGCGTTTTCATCGACGACAAAGATGGTGTTAGTCGTTACTCGGTCCCCGATCCCAAACGTCCGATCACCGAATACGATCGCGACGACCGCGAGGCCGTCGAGTTGGACGTTGTCAAAGGAGCCCTGATTGACTTTCCACGCCAATGTCGCTTCGGTGCCGGCAATGCCGATTTCCGAATTGATTACACACTGCCCGGCCCACACACTCGCGTTGCGGGATTCGAGATACTGGCCTTGAATTGTCTCGGCCGAGGCGACACTCGCAGACAGCAGACTGACGGCACATGCCAGTGACAGAACGGAACGCATGGCAACTCTCCTTGTGGTTCGTTTCTAGCTCAGATGCTACGTAAACGAATATACCATCACTTACGCGATGCAGTCCAGTAACGGGAATTTCTCGCCTAAGATGGTCTCGGTCGGGATCTTCAGCCAGTTCTCCAACATGGCGGCGTAGATGTTGCGGAAATCAACGGTCATCTTCAAGTTCCCGCGTTCGTCCAGATCGGTCAGGCTCGGCTGCTCGCTGTGGACGCCCGCCTTGACGCCTGGCCCGAATAGGAACATCGGCTGGGCCTGGCCGTGGTCCGTGCCGCCGCTGTAGTTCTCGGCAGCGCGACGACCGAACTCGCTGTAGGTGTATGTGAGCACCCGCTCTGCGTTACCGCAACGAGCCAGATCCTCGTAGAACGCACCGACTGTGCCGTCGAGTTCGTCCAGCAACTGCCCAAGACGTCGCGGCTGGTCGGCGTGCGTGTCGTATCCGCCAAAGACGGCGATGCCCTGTGCCGCGTAGAAGGCGCGGGCATCGAGTCCGCCGTTGATGAAGGCCGCAATCGTCTTCACCGAGTTGCCGAACTGTGTGTCCGGATACACGACCGGGGTCTTATAGTGACTGGCCAGCTCGCCGAGCTTCTCGCTGGCCGAGTTGGCGTTGACGGCGGTTTGCGTAATGAACTGCAGATCGTCCGCCGTCGGAGTCGCTGGCAGCTGGTTGAGCCGCGAGTAGATCGCCTTTTCACCTTCGCGGCGAGCACCGTTGAACCGGAACGAATCTGGAGTCACAAAGCCGATGCCGGGATGCTCCTTACCGGTCAGACCCAAGGGCAAGCCGTTCGGGCCGACCGCGATGTTCCGAGTCGGCTCGGAGTCCTTGCAAACGTGATCCACAACGCGGCCAAGCCAGCCGGTCGCGCCCGGTTTGCCGGTGCGGACGCCGTGCTTGCCCGCTTCCCAAATCTCGCGACCGGTGAAGTGACTCAGGTTGAAGTTCGGATAACTGGTTCCCAACACAACGGCCATCGAACCGTCATCGTGCATCTGCTTGAGTCGTTTCAAGCTGGGGTGCAACCCGACCTTGTCGTTGAGCTTGAGAACGTCGCTGGCTGGAATGCCCAACACCTTGCGGAGCTTGTAGTACTCGTCGTCGGCAAAGGGTGGCACCACCGACAGCCCGTCGGGGCCGCCAGTCATGAGCAACGACACGACGATGCGACCGTCCGCGTTGTCGGTGCCCGCCAATGCGGTTCGCAAGACGAAGTTCGGCAACGTCGCGCCGACTCCCACGATTCCCAAACCACGAGCCAGAAAACTACGTCGCGTCGCAATACGGGTCTTCTTCATGACAGATGTTCCTTGTTCGATTGGGTCAGATTCCGATCATTATTTCGTTGGCCATTTACGACATCTGATGTTCCGGTACGCACAGCATGAGCATCAGCACCGAACGGAGTTTGTTGTTAAGTTCGTTTTGTTGGCCTGCCCACTCGCCGCTCGGCGGCAACTCGCCGAGATACCCGATGAGCTCGTTACGTTTGTCATCGCTCAACGGTCGCACGAGGCAGGCTTTGGCCAAGTAGTCCACGGCCTCGGTGCCGTTCTGGCAACCAGCAGCCTGAATCAGGCCAACCACATCCACGCCGTGTTGGCCCACGGCATCGATCAAACTGGCGACCGCGTTGTAACGCACGAACAGTCGCTGCGAATCGATCCAGGGACGACCATAGCGCCAACCCTTCACATCTGGCGGCTCCATCAACTCCATGCCCATGTCCTGAAGTGCCAGGTCGAGCGTCTCGTAGCTAGAGAGCGAACGGTCTACGACGAGACGGCTGCCGTCCGACTTCGACAAGGGTGTTTCAATCGCGTGGTGGACCACAGCCGGTTGCGTTCCCAAATCCCGCAGCAGACCGACCATCAGTTCCACGGGGCTCTTGACCTGTTGGCCCATGGTCCGGCTGCTGTAGAACTCTTCGGACAGGAACAAGTTCTTCAGCGTCGGCTCCAACTCATACTGCCGTTCCTTCAACACGGCTGCCAAGGCATCGACGGTCGCCTTGTCCGGGTCGGGATGCGCGAAGTACTCGAACAGCTTCCGCCCGATAAACCGCGACGTCTCAGGCCGTTCGAGGATCAAACGCACCAAGTCATCGCCGGTCCACGGTCCCTTCTTGCCAAAGATGGTTTTGTCCGTCGTGTCGTGCTGAGCGTAGAGAAACCGATACGTGCCGGTGGCGTGGTCATAGTTGTAGCCGGTCAGAGCCCGCGCGGCCTCGACGATATCTTGCTCGGTGTAACCCTGATCGACACCCATGGAAAACAGCTCCAAGATCTCGCGAGCCAGGTTTTCGTTGGGGTTACCTTTGACGTTCTTGTTGTTGTCCAAGTAACGGATCATCGCCGGGTCGTGGACGATGCCATAGAGCAACGCACCGAAGTTGCCCGAAGCGTGATCGCGGAAGAACTGGTTCTGGCGAAACATCGTGTAGCTGTTTTGCACGACACTGTTCTGACTCGCGAAATGACCGTGCCAGAAGAGAGTCAACTTCTCCTGGAGCGGGCGCGGTGATTCGACCAAGCGTTGCAGCCACCAGCGACGGAGTTGGACGATTTGATTGGCCTCGACCGTCCTCGCATCCAAGCCCACGGATCGATTACCGACGGCGCGAACGCGCATCTTGTTCTGTAGCGGATCGGTGGCCAGAGGCGGTATGAGGTCGAGCGTCAGGCCGCTCGCTGGCTGACGATAAAACTCGACGAGATGATCGACGGCTTTGTAGAGTCCCAGAGCATGCAGCTTCTCGACTTCTTGGGGCGTACCGCCGAAGCCGGCCCGCACGAGCAGATGTCGCGCCTTGGCATAGTCCCATTGATCGGGAGCGAGCGGTTTGAGCCCACCCAAGGCCGCCGCACGAAAGGCGTAGATCTCGGCGTCCGCGTCCGCGACCGCTTGGATCGCAGCAGCCGCGATCTGATCGGCCGCAGCCTTTTCTTTGTCCTGCTGCTCGGCGAATTGTTCCAAGCGTTGCTTCTGCTCCGCGTCGGTCTCGATCGCGGCGATCTCCCGCGCGATCCGCGCCGCGTCGCCGCTTTGCTCGACGAGTTCCTGGGCCGTGTCCTTTCGAATCGCCATCCACTGCTGCATCTCCATCACTCGCAGCGACTCGAGTTCGAAAAACTCTCGCTGCAAGTTAGCGGCTTCCTGCGCCTGAGCCTTGGCTTCGTTCTCCTTCGCCTCCTGCAACGTCAACTCGACGGTGCGGGCTGCTGCGGCTTTCGCTTTCTCGTCCAACAGTCGCAACTCGACCGTACGGGTTGCCGCCATCTTGTCGCGCAGCGCCATCTCCGACACAAACAACTCATTCGACGCTTTGTTGGCGGCAATCGTATCGGCCAATAATCGCACCGTTGCATCTCGCACCGTGGTCAATCGCTCTTGTACTGCGGTGCGTAACGCCGTCAGTTCGTCTTCCGGCTTCTGCTCGGCAATCGCTTGCTGCAGCGCCGCGTCCGCGATGCGCCATTTCTTCAGCACATCCTCCGAGCGACTTCGCTCGGATCGCGCGATCTCGCGCGTGGCAGAACGCGCCATCTCGCGCGAGTTCTCCTCTTCCTTATCGGCCGCTTCCTGCTTGCGTGCCTCCTCGAGAGCCGGATCAACTGCCTCCGGTGCCTTGGCTGGCTCGGCGGAGAACGCCAGACTAGCGACCCAGAAACCAACTGCGATCACGGCCAGCACACGCGAGTTGTATTTTGTCAGCTTGGTCATAATGCCGATACCCTCCAATCAATGCGTTCCGAGAGTTCATCTAAACGATGAATCGCTGTTATATTAGCGTTAATCTAAACTCGATTTCAAGTGTTTTATTATGAGATTCGTGGGCAGTCAGCCGTTCGCATCCCACAATCAGGTGCCGGGTGGCAGCCCACTGCTGCTTACTTTGGAGTGCTCCGACTTGTCGGAGCTTTTTTTTCCGAGCGCATTGCCATTGGAACCTTTTCTAGGCCTCGATGGCCGTAGGAAAGAAAAGCGGCGACAAGTCGCCGCACTCCAAATGGAATTCGTCGACGAATCAAGCCAGCAAGTCCACGGCGGGGAACTTCTCGCCAAGGACTGCCTCGCCAGAGACACCCAACCACTTGTCAAGGATCGTCCCGTAGACGCTGCGGAAGTCGGTGGTGTGTTTCAGGCTTCCACCTCCGCCACCCTGCAAGTCGGTCAAGCTGGGATGCTCGCCGTGGATACCGGGCTTGAGCTGGGGCCCGAACAGGAACATGGAAGCGGCGGCACCGTGGTCCGTCCCCTCGCTGCCATTCTCTTTGACGCGGCGACCGAATTCGCTCATCGTGAGCGTGAGGACGCGCTCGGCTTGTCCTTGCTGGGTCAAGTCTTTCTGGAACGCGACCACTGCGTCGTTGATCTGCGTCATCAGCGAATCGTGGCGCAGTCGCTGACCACGATGTGTGTCGAAGCCGCCAATGGACGTCCAGTAAACGCGAGTCTTCAGTCCACCGGAAATCAAACCAGCAATGACCTGCATATTCCGGCCGAGGCTCGTGCTGGGATACTCGGCTTTGGCTTTGTAGCTGCCCGCGAGGCGACGCACTTCCTCGCTGGCCTCGTTCGCCGTAACCGACACTTGAGACACCCAGTCGATGTTGCCTTTCATGCTTTCCGGCGTGGTGAGACTCAGCTTACGATACAGCTCCGTTCTCTTCGGATCGTTACGGTCGCCGCGATACCGGAACGTCTGAGGGTCATTGAAGCAAACGGCCGCTTGCTGTCGTCCGGTCAACGACAGCGGGGCCTTCTCCGTGCCGACGGCGATCATTGGGATTTCATCTCGTTTATCGCCGTACTGTACGTCACACGCGCGACCAACCCATCCCGATCCGGCTTCCCGACCGCGCGGGTCGGCCGCGAACCAGATCTCCGTCGCCGTGAAGTGACTGTAATTCGTATTGGGATACCCGACGCCTGGAACCGCAGCAAAGGCTCCTTCGTCCAGCAGCTCTTTCCATCCTTTGAGGTTTGGGTGCAATCCCAACTCGTCGTTGATCTTCAACACTTCGTCGTCAGTAATACGAGTCGCCTGGCGGACCTTCGCATACTCCTCGTGACCGTAAGGAACCAAGGCGCTGATGGCATCATGCCCGCCCGCGAATTGAATGACGACCATCACTCGCTGGTCATTCTCGGCAGTCGCCGGAGCGGCCAGTGCCGTTTGGACCAGAAAATTCGGGAGCGTCGAGCCAACACCGACGACACCCAAACCTTGCGTCAAAAAATCACGACGTGTAGCAATCTGAATCCGGGACATTCTCCGTCTCCTTGTCACAATAGATGAAACCGCAATAACCGACTGGGCAATCGACGTACTCCGCTCCCAACTTAACTCACTTGGAACTCCGGGCTCCCAAGCAGCATCACGACTAAGGCCCGCAGCTTGGTATTGATCTCGTCCTTTTTCTCCTGCCATTGCGTTGACGGAGGAAGATCACCAAGAAAGTCGATCATGGCTTGTCGTTTGTCCTTACCGAGATCCGCGACCAGACAACGTTGCACGAGGTGGTCGACAACTTCGTCCGCGGATGCAAACTCTCGTCCCTCAGCAAGCGAGGCTACGATGTCCACGTTACGCTGATCAATCAGATCGGCCGCAAAGTTATAACGATCGAGCAGTTGCTTGGACGTAATCCAGGCTTTTCCTTCGTCCCAACCAGCGACGTTCGGCGGCTCGAACAGCGCCTGTCCAGCGGTTTGGCAAGCGGAATCGAGGCGGCCATAATCGACCTGCTGAATCCCCAGCATCTTGATCGTTCCGACAAGTAGCTCGACGGGGCTCTTGATGTGAGACGCGCGGGCCTCTTCGCTGTAGAACTCTTCGGACATGAACAAGTTCTTCAGCATCGGCCGCAACTCGTAGTTATTGCTGCGGAGTACATGGGCGAGCGTTTCGATGGCTTCCGGATTAGAGTTGCGATGCACGAAGAACTCGAACAGTTTCTTAGTGACGTAATTCGCGGTGGCGGGATGTTGCAGAATGATGTCCACAACTTCATCGCCGCTCCACGCTCCCGTTTTTCCGAGGAACGTCTTCTTCGTTTCGTCGTAACGTGTTCCCAAGAACCGAAACTGGCCGGTCGCTTGGTCATAGGTGTAACCGGTCAGTGCCCGCGACGCCTCGCGGACGTCATCTTCGCTGTAGCCGTTCTTCTTGTGGTTAACGCTGTTCTCTTCACCGATGGAAAACAGCTCTTGCAGTTCACGGCCAAGGTTTTCGTTACCGCTGCCCTTGCGGTTGGTGTGGTTGTCCAGATAGCGGATCATCGCGGGATCCTGGACGATGCCGTGGAGCAAGCCGTTGTACTGATCCGCATAGCGGTGGAAGAGTTGATTCTGAGCAAAGACCAAATAGGGATCGTTGAAGTCCCGATAATTGACGGCAAAATGGTCGTGCCAGAACAGGGATAACTTCTCTTCCAGCGGTCGTGGCGATTCGACCATCCGCTGAAGCCACCACTTGCGGATGTCCGAGATCTGGTTACGAAAAGTCCGGCGTTGTCGTTGCTGCAACTCGCGCCGTGCCTCGCCACTGAGGTAACGTTCGTAGACCAGCCCTTTGCTTTGCGGTCGGATGTCGATTTCGAGATTCGCAGTGGGTCGCTCGTGAATCTCCACGAGATATTCCACTGCCTTGTACAAACCCATGTCGACCAATTGCTGAACATCCTGGGGAGTGCCGCCAAATCCCGCACGAGACAGCAAGTGCCGCGCCTTTTCGTAGTCCCAATCTTTCGAAGAGATCAGCTTTAATCCACCGAGCAACTCGGCTTCGATGGTGGCAACTTTGTCCAAGGCTTCGCTGTTGGCGGCGGCCTTCTCATCGACAACCTGGCGTGCGGCGTCCGCGGCTGCCTGTGCTTGTTGAGCGGCAGTCGCCGTATCGGCGGCCTTCTTGGCCAGTTTCTTGTCGTCCGGAGAAGCCTTCGCGGCCTTCTCGGCGACGGACGCGTTTTCCAAAGCGGTATCCAAGACGGCTTGCTTGCGCGCGAGATCACCGCGTGCCTTCTCCAATGCGGGTTCTAACTTCCAAGACTCTTGGAGAGCAGAGAACAGCTTCTCGGCTTGCGCGCGATTAGCCGCGTCGTCTTTCTTACCGCGCCCCTTCCCATCCTTCTGTGCAAAGAGCGGCGAGTTTGCCAACGGAATCCCTAAGACCGCCACCATCGTGATGGCGATTATGCATGCACGAATCCAGGCTCTGGACATCGGTCGTTCTCCTCGACAAGGGGAATGGAACACGGATACGGCTATAAACTAACCTGTGGTTAGACGGTTTTCAAGATCCAGCGACTGGTGTCCTATCAATAAATTCCTTGCTTGCACGACACCCCGCCGCCGCTATACTAAACCCTCGTTAGTGTGTTTAGACGCCCGCAATGTAATGGAGTCGGGTTCACGTTGGCCACGAGAACGTGAATCCGAACCGCCCGCCCCTGCTGACTTCCACTCGACGTTGTCGGACATCCCAACCAATCAATCCGTGTCGAAGTGGTCCTTGAATAGGTTGCCGATGGACGACAGCCTGTACCGTTTCATGTGTTTTCATTTGGAGCAAATCGATGAGACTTACTGCCCTTGCTTTGATCATGCTGGCAACTCAACTGGCAGTTGCCGCGGACAACGCCGACACGCAAAAAAAACTGACGGGAACGTGGAAAGGTCGCGTCGAGAACGGTGCCACCGGCCATGAAATCACTTTTGCCGACGGTGTCGTTTCCGGCGTCAAGGATGGGACACGGGATCTCGGCAAGGGGACGATCAAACTGGATCTGACGAGCGAACCGTACCGCTTAGACGCCACCGAAATCAAGAAGGATGGTGGAGCTGGAAAGCCCTACTTTGGAATCTTTGCACTCGACGGAGATTCTCTGACATGGTGCGTGGGTACGAAGGAAGTGCCCACCAAGTTCGAGACCGGTAACGGCCAGTTCAAACTCGTTTTGAAACGGGAAGCAGCCGGTGCTGCTAAGACACCGCCCGCTTCTGTGAAGTCGAGCGAACCGGCTAAGTATCAGGTTGCCGAACTCAAAGAGCCCGCTCCGGAAAAACTCTCTGCCAGTGTGCGTGAGACGCTCGGCACATCCGGTCTGCGGATCAGCACGGCGGGCGGCGAGGCGATTTGTGATATCTGGCTGCGGACCAACGTGCCTGTCTTGTCAGCGTCTAGCGATCTGAGCGATCGCAAATATCCGCTGGAATCAGGAACGCTGGTAGGTGCCTTGCGTGTGTCGCAGAAGAAAGCCGGCGATTTCCGCGACTTCAAGGTGGCAGCCGGAGTCTATACCTTGCGTTATGCCTTGCAACCGACGGACGGGATTCACGAAGCGACAGGCCAGTTCCGCGACTTCCTCGTGCTGCTGTCAGCGGCGGATGATACGGATACTGCCCGCATCAGCAATGCGGAAGATCTTTCGGACTTGGCGATCAAAGCCACCGGAGCAAGCCACCCGGCCATTCTCTATTTGAATCCGCCACAGTCCGGTCGTGAAAAATCTCCGGCAATCGTCTACGTAGCAGCGTCGAACACGCATGGCGATTTGGCCATCTTGGTCGCCCAGACGAGTGCCGCGGGAAATGAGTCGATCAAGGCGTTGCAGTTGGAGGTGGTAGCATCTGGCACTGCGAAGGAATGAGGACTGTGGAACGTGTCGTGACCAGGTGTTTCAGGTCTAGCGCTATCGCGGTGCTAACGTTGTCCGTGTTTTGCGCGACCTGGTTGACGAATACGGCCCCCGGAACGGACTTGCCTGTTCTGCCTGAATCGCAGGCTTTCGATCATAGTTGGCCTAGCTTTCGGGGGCCGAATGGATCAGGAGTATCGAGACACACCGACGTGCCTACCAGTTGGAACGGCACGTCGGGCGCGGGTATTGTGTGGAAGGTTGAAACGCCGCTGCCGGGCGTCAACTCGCCCATTGTCTGGCAAGACCGTATCTTTCTTAGCGGCGCGACGAAGGATCGCCGCGAGGTGTACTGTTTTTCAGCCGCGAGTGGCGAGTTGCTCTGGCAAAGAGAAGTAACCGGCGACTCTGCCGTGTCTGATCAACCGATGAAGATCAATGACGACACCAGTTTCGCAGCGCCCAGCATGGCCACGGACGGACGACTGGTGTACGCCATGTTTGCCAACGGTGATCTAGCCGCCTTTGACTTGTCGGGAAGCGAGATCTGGTCGCGGTCGTTGGGAATTCCCAAGAATCACTATGGTCACGCTTCATCCCTAGCGACGTTCAATGGTCACGTGATCGTTCAGTTGGATCAAGGCACGCCCAAAGATGATTACTCGAAGCTGCTGTCGATCGAGGGCGCAACTGGACTCATCAAGTGGCAGGTGACTCGCCAAGTTCCCGCGACATGGTCTTCGCCCATCGTTGTGAAACACGAGTCGCAACCACTGCTCATTACGTGCAGCGATCCGTGGGTGATCGCCTATTCGCCAACGTCCGGCGACGAACTGTGGCGAGCGGATTGCCTTGCGCCCGCTGAGGTTGGTCCATCACCGATCTACTCGGCTGGCATGGTCTTCGCAGCCAACGATTATGCCGCCTTGTCGGCGATTCGCGTCGATGGACGAGGCGATGTCACCGATACGCACGTCGCGTGGAGCGTTGACGAGGGGCTGCCCGACATTTGCAGCCCGCTGGCCACCGAGCGATTCATTCTGCTGCTGGATGCATCGGGCGTGCTGACTTGCTATGACAAGTCGACCGGTGGCGATCCGCTGTGGGAAGAAGACTTTGACGCGGAGTTTATGTCATCGCCGAGTCTGGTTGGCAATCGTGTCTATCTCTTCGATCGTCAGGGAAAGACATGGATCGTCGAGCCCACCGACAAGGCATGCAAACACATCGCGGAGTCCGAACTGGGGGAAGGGTGTGTGACGAGTCCGGCCTTTCAGGACGGTCGCATTTACATCCGAGGGGAAAAACACTTATTCTGTATCGGCACACTGTAGCCGCGATCCACGGGAGTAGAAGTCGTTCGCACCCGCGTCTCGAATGATCGATGCACGCATAGCTTCGGAGAGAATCATGCCAGACTTCAATAATCTGCGGAAGGCGTTACTGTGCCAGGGCGAACCGAAGCGGGTTCCGCCTTTCGAGTTGTCGGTCGACGAATCGATTAAGCGTCAGTTCCTGGGTAAGCCGGCCGGTAGCCTGGAGGCGGAAGCCGAGTTCTTCATGAAAGCGGGTTATGATTTCGTCCCCATGACGATCGGCATCCGGCAGACGACGCGCGGGGAAGAGAGCGGCGTGATGGGCTCCAAGCCGATTCAAACCAGCGTGCTCAAACCGGCCCAAGCCCAATACAATCCCTTCGAAGAAGACGTCAGCACGCGGATGTGGGCCGAAGAAGGCGCGGGGATCATCCAGGACGAAGCGTCTTTCGACAACTACGATTGGCCCGACCCCGATGAATACAAATACTCGTCCGTCGAGTATCTCGGCAGTCTGCTGCCCGAGGGTGCAAAAGTTATCGTCAACGTCGGGGCTGTCTTCACCGCGTCGTGGATGTTCATGGGTTTGGAGTCCTTTTGCATCTCACTGGCCGAAGGATCGAGAGTTGCCCCTCGGCTGATCCAGAAAGTCGGCGAGATTCAAATGCGGGTGGTCGAGAACTTGCTGCAGTTGGATTGTGTAGGTGCCATCGCCATGCCGGACGACCTCGGCTATACGACCGGGTTCATGGTCAATCCAAAGGTCTTGCGGGAGCAAGTGTTTCCTTGGAACAAAAGGATCGGCGAGATGGTGCGTGCCCGAGGCCTGCCCTACATCTATCATTCCGACGGTCGCGTTTATGACGTGATCGACGACTTGATCGAATGCGGCTTCAACGCGTTGCATCCGTGCGAGCGGGCATCGACGGATATCGACAAGGTGAAACGCATGTATGCCGGTCGGCTCTGCTTATGCGGCAACATCGACCTCGACTCGACGCTGACGCTGGGCACTCCGGAAGAGGTCGCAGAGGAAGTCAAGCTACGAATCCGAACCGTTGGCCCAGGCGGCGGCTACTGTTGCGGTTCGTCCAACTCGATTCCCGAGTACGTCCCGTTTGACAACTACATGGCGTTGATCAACACGGTGGCCAAGCACGGATCGTACCCCATTCGCGTTTGATCTGGCCGCAATCTGTGAGGCGTTTACCCCGCCGGCTCTTCATCGGAATCCGCCAGCAGGACGGAGTTGTACTCTACGGAGCTTACGCACTCCGAATACAACTCCGTCCCACACATGCGAGGGTTCCTACGCAATACAATCGAGCGGCTCGAACGTGTCACCCAGAATTGGCTGCGACGGAACGCCGAGCCATTTCTCCAGGATCGCCGCATAGACACTTCGGAAGTCGTGGGTCGGGATGAAGTGCCCTTGCGGGTTAAAGAACTCGTAGCTGGGGTGGTGACCGTGGACACCAGCCTTGACGCCGTTGCCGACCAGGAACATCGGCGTGGCCGAGCCGTGGTCGGTTCCTTGGCTGTTGTTCTCGGCGACGGTTCGACCGAACTCGCTGAAGGTTGCCACCAGAACTCGGTCGGCGTTACCTTGAGCGTTCATGTCGCGTTGGAAAGCCGCGATAGAATTCGACAAGTCGGTCATCAAATTGTCGTGCGCACCTCGTTGGCCGGAGTGCGTGTCGTAACCGCCTTGGCGTGCAAAGTACACACGAGTCGACAGACCGCCACCAATCAAGGCACCGATCGTCCGCAACGAGTTGCCTAGCGCAGAACCGGGGTAATTCGCCGTATTGGCCTTGGCTTTTTCCGCCGCTTCCTGAACGCTTTGGCTGGTGGCATTGGCCTGCATCGCCGTGTGGGTGATGTATTCCAGATCGGCAATCTGGTTCTGTTTGGCCGCGTCCACCGCGTTGAGACTCTGATACAAAGGTTCCGTTTGGCCATATCGGAATCCAAACGCTGCCGGATCGTTGATGTTCAACGGTCGGCGTTGGTTAGCTTCCATCAACCAGAACCTGCTGCCGGTACTACCAACCGCAACCGTCGCCTGGACTTCCGGATTGTTTTCGAAAGTCCGATCTGCGTAGCGTCCGATCCAGCCGACTGCATCCGAACGACCGCCACCCGACCCCGCTCCGCCGCCGGCATCATAGATATCCAGCCGCTTGGTCGGGTCGCCGCTGTGCCAGATGTACATGGCCTGTTCGTGGCTGTAGTTAGGGTTGGGATAACCGACCCCCGGAATCGCCGCGAACTTACCTTGGTCCAGCAACTCTTTGAAAGGCTGCAGTCTTGGATTGAGTCCGACCTCGTCGTTCAGGCGGATCACCTGATTCTCACTGTGGCGCGTCATTTTTCGGAGCCGGTGATAACCGTCCATGGCGTAGGGAACCAGCGCGCTCGGCCCGTCATGCCCACCGCTCATCTCGATCAATACGAGCATGCGATGGTCACCACCCTGCGTCTGGGGACCAGCCAAGGCGGAATGCACCAAAAAATTCGGCAGTATCGAACCAACTCCAACAAGCCCCAGCCCTTGGGTCAGAAAATCTCGACGCGTCGCAATCCGGGTACTAGTCATGGGTCAAATCCTTAAAAAAATGTAACGTCTCTAAAACCGAGGAATCACTAGCCCAACTGATACTCTGGGGAGCACATCAGCATGGCCAACAAGCGGGTCAAACGGGCATTGGCCGCGCCGGCATCCGCCGCCCACTTGGCTGGCTCGGGCAACGGCTTGAGGAACTCGAGCAGTGCCGCCTTCTTGCCCTCGGGCAGCGGAACGTTCCAACAGCACTTCACCAAATAGTCCACCACTTCACCGTGGTTCTGGAACTCCTTGCCTGCCAACAAGGTGCCCACCACATCCACCCCGGCCTTACCGGCTCGCGGTCGCCTCTCAATGATTTCCGCCAACACGTTGTAGCGGCTCAAGACACGACTCGTAGTAACCCACGAACGACCGGGCTGCCAACCAAAGACGCTCGGAGGCTCGAACAAATCCTGACCCATGTCACGGCAAGCCGTGGCGAGATAAGCGTAGTCCGGGCTCTTCAGGCCGAGGTCACGATGCAAGCCGACCACCAACTGGACAGGACTCTTGACCTCCGTGCTCATCGACTGGGTGCTGTAGAACTCCTCGGACAGGAACAGGTTCTCCAGCATCGGCGTCAGCTCGTAGTTATTGAGCCGCAGTACGCTGGCGAGCGATTCGACAGTGTCGATCGAGGGCTCGCTGTGGGTGAAGAACGTGAACATTTGACGTGCGATGAATTTCGCCGGATAGGGTGTCTCGAGAATCAATCGCACGTAATCATCACCGCTCCAATTACCTGTCTTGCCGAAGATCGTTTTTGGCTCGGTGTCGTGACGATCCGAGATAAAACGGAACTGGCCCGTCGCGGGATCGTAGGTATAGCCGGTCAAAGCTCGGGCACCTTGGCGAATGTCGATTTCGGTGTAACCCTGATCTCGGCCCATGCTGAACAGTTCGATGATTTCGCGGGCCAAGTTCTCGTTAGCTTTCCCTTTGACGTTCGTGTCGTTGTTCAAGTACTTGAGCATGGCGGCATCGTGAGAGATGCCGTACAGCAGCGCGGCGAAGTTGCCCGCAGCATGTTCGCGGTACAGCTGATTCTGCAAATACATGTAGTAGCTGTCACCCACGGTGGTGTACTGCACGGGCACCTGTCCGTGCCAGAAGAGGGTCAGTTTTTCCTCCAAGGGCCTGGGCGACTCGATCATTCGCTGCAACCACCACATTCGCATGTTCTGCATCTGGCGTTGGTCTTCCGCGACCCGCTGGTTCCGTAATAACCGTTGCTCGTCGCCAGAGAGTGCCGATTCATAATTCTCGGGCTGCGATCTAGGATGAGCCGCGAAAGCGACATCGGCCGGTGGCAGGTTTTTGAAGTTCACGAAATGACTGACCGCGCCATGCAGCCCCTTGGCCTGTAGCGCGGCGACTTCATCCGGCGTGCCGCCGAACCCAGCGCGAATCATCAGATGGCGGGCCTTGGCATAGTCCCACGCCGAAGCGTCCAGCGGCTTGAGACCGCCGTAAGCCGCCGCTCGGGCCACGGCCACTTTGATCGGTGCCGCCTCGAAAGCCGCACGTCGTTCGCTGACCAACTGTTCGCCAGCGGTTTTTTCGGCTGTCGCCTTGTCGAGAGCCGTCTTGGCCGCAGCCACTTTCTGCTCTGCGTCCGTAGCGACCTTGGCGACTTCAGCGGCCTTCGTCTGGGTCGCGGTCAGTGCGGCAACGGCCTTATCAAGTGCCGCCTGAACAGGTTTGGCGGCCTCTTCCGCTTCTTTGACTTTCTGTGCCGCCACTTGCGCTGCGGCTTCCTTCTCCTTAACCTGTGCCTCCAGAGCGGCTTTGTCTTCCGCAGCGGCTGCTGCCAAAGCTTCCTGAGCGGCAGTCACGGCGACTTGTGCGTCCTTGGCGGCCTGTTCGGCGGCGGCCTTGGCGGCCACCTTTTCCTGAACCGCTTTGTCAGCGGCATCTTTCGCTGTCGTCGCCGTTGCCACGACCGTTGCTTGAGCGGCGACCGCTTGTTGTGCTTTGGTCAACACATCACTGGCCGCTTTGTGGTCGGTAGTGGCCTTGTTGAAGGCCGCAACCTTGGGTTGCAGCTCCCGGTTAGCAGTGGCCAGTGCCGTTTCATTTCGGCGAAGTTCGTCTTGAGCGGCACCAGCGTCGCGGTAGAAGCGTTGCCGTAGGATCTTGTTCAGACCTTCACGGCTCGCCACGCGAGCGGCGACCAACTTGTCGGCGGCGACCAGTTCCGCTGAAGCCTTGTCTGCGGCTACCTGTGCCGCAGCTGCAGCCGCGGCCAAAGCCTCGTTTTCTTTCTTTAACTCAGCTTCCTTGTCGGCCATCGCCTTGGCAAGCAAAGCCTTTTCGGCTGCGGGCCGTTGCGCCGCGGCTTTCGCGACAGCAGCTGCCTCATTCGCAGTCGCTAAATCCGCCGTGGTCTTCTGCACGAGGACGACCGTATCAGCCACCTGCTTTTCAGCAGCAGCCTTCTCGGAGGCAGCCTTCTCCGCAGCGGCCTTGACCGATGCCTGAGCCGTTTGAGCGGCGGTCAGAGCAGCAGCGGCGACCGGCACGGCGGCGACTTTCTCGGCGAGCGACTGTTCCGCAGCCGCTTTTTCCGCGGTAGCCTTCGCAGCTAATTCGTCAGCAGCAGCCTTCTTGGCCGCATCTGTCTCGGCGGCAGCCGCGGTCGTAGCAGCTAAGGCCGCCGCAGTCTTCTCGGCCACCGCTTTTTCAGCGGCCACCTTTTCGGCGTCCGCTTTTTCGGCAGCCGTCTTGGTGGCGACTACAACCGCGTCGGCGCTAGCCAAGGCAGTTGCAGCGGCCTGTGCGGCATTCGCCTTGTCGGCAAGAGCCTTGTCGGCAACAACCTTGTCGGCGTTGGCCTTATCGGCGGCAGCTTTGGCGGTCGCCACTGCGTTGTCGGCGGCCACGGATTTCTCGGCTTCCACAGACTGTACGAGCGTCTTGACGGCGGCTTGCAATAGCGCTGTGTACGCTTGCTGAGCTTTCTCGACGTCGGCGGTTTTTGCTGGCAGCGCCTGCTCCGCTTCGAGCTTGGCGGCTGCGGTACGCTTGGCCGCTTCCTGTTCACGAGCCAAATCTTTCTGCGCTCGCGTCTTGGCGATTCGCTTCTCTACGCCCTCTTGAAGAGCTTTGATGCGGGCCTCTGTCTGCGTGACAGCATTCGTCTTGTTTTGGACATCCTGCTGGGCCTGTTGCAAAGCCGCAGTGGCCTTTTGTAGGACTTTGTCCGCTTCGACCAACGGCACACACAACCCCAAGATCGTGGAGTTGGCTTGGTCCAAGCCGGAGGATGACAGGTTCTGCACAGCAATTTGCAAAGCGACCGCATACGCCTTCGTCGCGGCATCGGCCGCTGTCACCTTCTCAGCTCGATTGGCATCCGTGGCTTGCTTCACGGCTGCGGCGGCTTGCTGGAGAGCGGTGTCTGCCGCCACCAGATCGGTCATCGTCTTCACAATCGCCGCGTTGGCTGCGGCCTGCTGCTCGGCAGCCGCTTTCGTGAAAGCCGCATGCTCGATGGCGAGCTTGGAATCCTTGAGCTTCGTCGCCGCCTCTGCTTCGGTCTGACGCAACTGAGCTTTGATTTGAGCGGCGACTGCTTCCGCCGCGGTCAGAGCGGTGCCATAAGTTTCTTCGGCCGCCTTGGCTTCCGCCTCTCGTTGGGGCAGCAGCTTCTCGGCGGCGTCCAATGCTTCTTTTCGTTGAGCGGACAACTCTTGAGCTAACTCATACAACTCCAGAGCCTCTTCCTTCGCGTTTGGCTCGGCCTTTTCATACTTGTCTTTCGCCGCCTGCTCTTGAGCGGTCGTAATACGGACGTTGTAGCTTGCCGAGTTGAACACCGTAGTATCGAGGGCTCGCTGTGCCGCGTTCAGCGCGTTCCTCGCGGCGACGACCACTTTATCGGCGGCGGTCAGATCGTCCGTTGCTTTCTTGGTGATGGCGGCCAAGTCTGGTTCCTGGGCTGCTACCGGATTTCCGCTGTAGCACCAAGCCAACGTAATGCTGGCCAACAGGAGGAGTATCGATTTGGGTCTCATGGTTTTTCTCCCTCGAACATTTGCAGATGACTCAGACTTACTGTTCACGTGCGTGATTCTGTGTCGTTCAGGTGTGACTGGAAGGCGGGTATTTCGGCGGGGCGGCGTTTCGTTCCACGATAAGCAAGCTGTTAGTTCTTCGCCCGAGCCTATTCGGCGGACAGCCCGCCACGACAGCTTGGACAAACTTCTTAAACTAGACCGTGGATATTTTGTTTAAGGCTAACCGAACCCCGGAACGATGTCAAGCAGAACCGTTGTAAACGGAATAGTTTCTCAGCGGGCGGCTGCCGACCCGGTTTTCACGGCAAACTCGGGATTGCCCATCCGCGACGCCTCCGGTCGCAAACGCTGCCGGATCGCATCTTCCCAGCGGCTCATCCCAGGGTGGTCGGTGTAGAAGAAAGCTGCCGAGTCAATCCCGTGACCGTCGAGATGTTTGATCCTGGCTTGCACGCTCGGCGTTTTCTCAAGTCGCGGTAGCACAACACCCCAGATGACTGCGATGGCAGCTATCGCGAGTCCCAGTCGTCGCCAACGAGCTGTCTGATCTCTTCGCGACATGTGGCCACGTTACTTTCCGAGTGACGTCCCGGCTTGTGGGAACACTATTTCGAACATCAGCCAAGCCATGAACAGTGTCAGGCAGAGATTGAATGACTGGCCAACAACATAGAGGACAAGCGGCTTGCCCCCTTTGAAGAACTTGGCCAGTTCCTTGAAGTTTGTCTCCAGTCCAATGCTCACGAAAGCCAGGCAGAAGAACCATCCGCGAAGTGTCTTGGTGCTACCTTTGATGACCGCATCGACGATCGCGGGACCGCTGTCAAACGCTCCGTAGATGCACGAAAACAGAATCGATGCTCCCACGAAGCCCAGGATGAATTTCGGAAAGCGTTTCCAGATCTCACTGACACTTGGTTTTGGACCATCCTTTTCTCGTTCGACATAGAGCACCCAAAAGACCGCGACGCAAAACGCCACCACGCCGATCAGGATGTTTTGAATCATCTTCACCGTGGCGGCGACTTGCAACGCCTCGTCGCCAAGCATCGAACCCGCCGCAGCGACAGCGCCCGTGGCGTCGATGGTGCCTCCCATCCACGCACCTCCCAAAACCTGGCTCATCCCCATCGCCTTTATGACCATCGGCATTAACACCATCATGACGACCGTGAACGAAAGCGACATTCCGATCGCGAGCGAAAGCTCTTCCTTCTTGGCCTTGCAAGCGGCGGCGGTGGCGATGGCGGCGGACACGCCGCAGACCGACATGTCGGCCGAGATGACCATGTTCAACGACGGTGATTCGATTCGCAGGATTTTCTGCCCGAACCAGAACGTGGTGATCAAAACGATTGGCGTCACGACCCAAGCGACGAAAATACCGGGGACGCCGAGCGTCAACAGGCGATTGAAAAGGACTTCCGCACCTAGCAGCACGAGGCCGGTTTTGATGAAGAACTCGGTTCGTATGGCGGGCTTGACCCAGCCGGGTGTTCCGATCGTGTTGCTGATCAATAGCCCCACCGCCAACGCCCACACGGCATATTCCAGGTTGTAGCTGTTAACGACATTTTGCTCAGCCAGGATATACGCCAGCGCCCCGAGCGTGTACACGAAACAAAAGGCAACCGCGAAGGATGTGAATCTTTGGCCCATGGCCACCGAGCCAATGCCGAACGCCACGGTCGAGACCAGTAAAACACCAATGAAACCGGGGATCGCGTTGGATTTGCCGGCGACAAACACCGAATCGAGTGGATTGGAGGACCAGGAACCGGGCTTGGCGAGCCATGACTTTAGCGGGTTAGTGGCGTCGCCGGTCTCGCTTATCCCCGCCGAAAGCACCACCAACAAACAGAGCAGCAACAGCGCGCCGCCGATCCATACCGCCCACCAGTCTTCGGATCGCAATAAAGAGCTGCCACGTTCGGTAGAGCAGTCCTGTGCATCCGGTGCAAGCTCTTCAGTGCTATTCATAATTCGTTTCTGCCAAGCCGCAGTTTGATGTCATTCCCATTGAATCTAAGTTCCAAGTTCTAAGTTCCAAGATCTAAGTCCTAAGTCCCAAGATCCTAATCCAATAGCAAGCTTCCTACCAGTTCCCGATACACAATGCACGTTTCTCCCCGGCTAATGAAGTGTGGCGCTTTCTAAGTTGAGTGTAGACTCGCGTCGCAAGTTCAAAACTGGTTAAATGCGGCTTTGCAACTCGTGGTTACCATCCGTGTGTCTGCCGACGGAACTGGAGAACAGGAACCGAAAATGTCCAGAACGATTTACCCAGTTGTTTGCTCGCTGCTTCTGTTGACAGCTGCTAATGGCTTTGGTTTCGACGCATCACCCGACAGCGACGGCGATGGGATTCGCGATGCTCAAGAAGAGGTCTTAGGAACCGATCCCCAGCATGCGGACTCGCCGCGTGTGGTGCTCGACGATGGGCTCGAATCCGAACAACGCCGCCAGTCGGCTGGATACGACGGCACGAAAGATTTCAGCAAGATCGAGTTCGGTCACGTGGGCGGAGATCGATACTTGTGGCGCGCGACATTTGCCGAGCCGCCGCGTCTGGAAGACACCGTGTTTCACCTGTATGTCGATGCGGACGCCGACGAATCGACGGGGCGGCAAGGGCCGGAAGGCGTGGCCAGTACGGGCACCGAGTACATGCTGAGCGTCGTGGGCGGACGTGGGACTTCCAGCGTCTTCGCTCCCGACGGACGTCAAACCAACGGCCCGCCGGTGTCCCACGTCGTTGTTGGAAATACGCTGCTGATTTCCGCCGATGTCGAGTTGGGACGGGACGATCGGGGAGCCCGCTTCAAACTGTACGTGCTGTGTCACGCCATCACCGAGCCGGGATCAAACCCGCGAATGAGTGATGCCAGCAGCAAACGGCTGATCGAGGGCGTGCCATTATCGGATCGCGAGAAGATCCTGCGCCCCGCCGATCACACCACGAACTATCGTGTCCAGGCCACCTTCGGGAACCACTTGCTGCAGCAGATTGAAACGGACGCACAGGTCGTCGTCGTGCCGCATGACAAACTGGAGTTGAACGGGTTTCAGATCGACGACTCCACATCGCGACGTTGGCCACACGTGAGACTTTCGGAGACCGGTGGAACGGTCGCCGCACAAGCACCGCGCGCCGGTCGCTTCCACGTCGGATTCATGATGTACGACGACAGCAATGACGAACGAGTGGGGTTCTACGTCGGCGGCCACCTGCAAGGTGTGGCCGTGGCGAATGTGGACAATAACACGACGTGGCTGTATTGGCTCGAACAACCGGTTGAGTTAACCGCTGGCGAACGTGTCGAGTTGCGTGCCTTGGGCAGCGGCGGAAAGCATGGCATCTGCAACATACTCTTTCTCCCGCAGCCACCGGAAGCTCGACCGTTGCAAAACGAAGTGCGGCATCTGACTTCGTCCTGCCTCGCCCGCGATCCAGACCGCGTGGCCGTTTCATGGACCACGACTTGGCCTTGTGCCACGCACTTCGAGTACGGCACAGATAGCAGCTACGGCAAGACCGTCCAACTCGACGGCAACTGCCTCGTACACCGCGTCGTGCTCGAGGGGCTCGATCCGCAGCGCGAGTATCATGGTCGCGCGGTCGGTCAAGCCCGCGACGGTTCCACGTATTTCAGCGACGACTTTGTCTTCCGCGCCACGCCGCCAGATCAGCTCGCAACGCGTTCGGAGACTAGCCACGTGCCGCTCGAAGTGCGTAATCCACTTGATGTGGCGGTCGATGGCTGGCCCGTCACCAGCGGCGTACCCTTTCCGCAAGGGCAACTCGGCTCGTCCGATCACGTTCGTCTGCTGGCCGGCGACGTGGAAATCCCCGCTCAGATCGAAACGACGGCTCGCTGGCCCGATGGTAGCGTCAAGTGGTTGCTGGTCACTTTCACAGCCAACGCCGCGTCCGGCGAAACCGGTCGATACCGCCTGGAGTACGGCAGCCAAGTGCGTCGGGCATCGATTTCCCAGGGCTTATCGATCAAACAACACAGCGGCGAAGTGCGGATCGACACCGGTGCGATGCAGTTCACGATCGGTCGCGACGGCAATCTTGCCGGGCTCCAGCGCGACGGGCGACCGCTGCTGCGACAGGACGGTTCCTGTACATCGCAGGCCACCGATAGCGACGGCAAGACATATAGCACGATTGGTTCTCAAGCGGACATCGTCGTTGAAGAAAGCGGTCCTTTACGAGCGGTGGTGAAAGTCACGTCGTGGCTGGCGGCGTCAGATGGCGAACGGCTGATGCGGATCGAAAAGCGAATCATGGCTTATCGTGGAGCCGCATTTCTCCGCGTGCAGCACACGTTCGTGCTGGATCAGCCGCAGAAGTTCACGAACCTGGAACAGCTTGTTTATCGCGTGCCCGTTCCCGAAACGGGGACGACGTGGCGCGTGCCGACGGTTGGCGGGAACGAGCTGCGTCTGTCAGACGCTGGTTCGTCCGCACGGCAGCGCTTCGACCGAGAGATCGTTACGACCATCGACGGGAAAGAAACGCCGAGCCCCGATCGGATTATTGGTTCGCTCGTCGCCGACGGCCCCGGCGGCACCGCCGTAGAGGTTCGCGACTTCTGGCAGAACTATCCAAAGGGATTCTCTGTGACCGACAACGGTCTCGACATCGAACTCTGTCCCGACTTTGATGCGGGCCGTTACGATCAGTTTCCCTTCGAGAAGCAGGGACACCAACTTTACTACTACTTGCTTGACGGTCGCTATCGTCTGAAACGCGGTGTCTCGAAGACACACGACCTGCTGCTGTGCTTCGAAGCTCCAGCGAAACGCCAGGCCGTGTGTGCTGCGTTTCAACGGCCCCTGTTGGCCACGGCACCGGCTTCGTGGTATTGCGGCAGCAAGGCATTTTACGACGTGGCACCTCGCGACACCACGAAGTTCAAACTGTATGAAGAAGCGATCGACAACAACCTCGCTGCCTATGCCGAGCAACGCGAACGCCAGCACGATTTTGGCATGCTCAACTATGGCGACTGGTACGGCGAGCGGGGCACGAACTGGGGCAACATCGAGTACGACACACAGCACGCCTTCTTCCTGGAATACATCCGTTCGGGCAATCTCGACGCGTTCTCTTTGGGTGAAGCCGCCGAGTTGCACAACCGTGACATCGACACGGTGCAGGCGAGCGAAAACCCGCACGACATCGGAGCGGTCTACGTTCATCAGATGTGCCACGTGGGCGAGTACTACGATCGACCGGTGCCGGGGTCGCTCGGCTTTCCGAGCGGCGGATTCACCGTCAGCCATGCCTGGACCGAGGGCCATTTCGATCATTACTTCCTGACCGGTGATCGAAGATCGTTCGACACGGGCCGGGCCGTGGCCGACTACTTCACGCGTCAAGAGTTGGGACGGCCGTACGACTTTTCCTCGTGCCGTACACCCGGCTGGTATCTGATCATGCTGGCCGCCACCTATGCCGCCACGGACGATCCCTATTACCTGAACGCCGCTCGCGTGGTGATCGAGCGAGTACTCGAAACGCAAGACGTACAGCCTCGCCCGTTACCCGAGTACCAGCAAGCCGGTCGCCAGCCGTACCAGCAAGGAGGTTGGTCGCGGATGATGGTGCCGGGACATTGCCAATGCGAGCCGCGGCATCGAGGCAACGCCGGTTTCATGGTCGCGGTGTTACTCGCCGGCATGAAGTACTACCACGATGTGACTGGTGATCCGGAAGTGAAAGAGGCCATCATCCGCGGCGCGCACAATCTGCTCGATGAAACTTATTCGGACGAGATGCGAGGCTTTCGTTACACCTCGTGCCCCAACACCGATTATCGGCCCGGTGCTTCGCCGCTGATGGTTGAAGGCATCGCGCGCGCGTACTTGTGGACGGGCGACGAGCGGTTCGGTCGCATGCGGCGCGAGTCGCTACCGATTGCTGCCGGCGGCAGCAGCTACGGCAAAGGTTTTTCGATGTACTATCGCATGGCCCCGCGTGTGTTGGCCGACCTGGACGCGGCGGGAATTCATTCGTTTCCGTAAGGACCGGGCAGAAATTAAGTGTCGCATTCAGCTGTAGCGAAAGTCGTCAAGACTTTTGGGAATCCATGTTCGAGCCGAAACTCTTGACGAGTTCCGCTACGACAGTAATTCATCGCTCGTTCCTAAACGATCACCACTATCGTGGCTCGACGACGACCAGCACGACTCGGTTTCATTGCTTTTGAAATTCTGGAATGGCTAGACGTGAGTTGCCATAGATCGGATCGGCCAGGAACACGCGGCAGGCTCATCGCGGCGCGATGGCTACTTTGACCAATGCACATATTCACCGCCCGCTAGTCGCGCCTTGCCGGGATTGTCGGCGATGTACTTTTGGAAGTATTCAAATTGTTCTGCCGATCTGACGAGGTGATCAAAACCATCTTGCTGCCAGAATCTGCCGGTTGCATCGATTCGTCGGTTTATCCTGTGAGCCGTAAAATGCTTCCACGATTCGCATTGTTCCAACATGGCTCCTTCACTGCGGAACGCCGCCAGCAAGTGGATATGGTTGGGCATCACGACAAAGTCCGTCAATTCGTACCGTTCTTCGTTCGCGTACAACAAACTGTCGGCGACGATCTTGGCGTTCACGGGATCTTTCAAGACGCAGGCCCCGTGACAGGCGTCGAGTTCCTCGTGCCAGCGTGTTGAGAAGTACTCGAAGAACTGATGCTGAAGCGTCGGATCGAGTTCGTGAAGCTTAGCCCGCCAGTCCGCCGCGCGAGGATTGATCCCTTGCCTGCGCAACCACTGGAAGCGGTCGAGCCGCCAACGTTCCACGACTTCCTTTGGCAGCGAGTCATTTGTCCGCCAAGTGATGAAGCACACGGTTCCCGCTTGCATACGGTGGGGAAGTTTCCTCTCGATCACCGAGAAGTCTGCGCGTGGATCAAAGAAGTGCAATTCGCTCATCGCACAGCCCATCCCTTAAACACTCATTACGTTCTACCACTCCAGCCCTCACGCTCCCCCAATGTACTCGACACGCTTTACCATGACGAGTCCAAAGCAGCCGTCACGCTCCGTCGTGACGAGCCAAAGTAGCCGTCACGCTCCGTCGTGACGAGCCCGGCAGAGCTGAGTTGGAACTGTCGTTGGAGGCCGTTCAAGGGACAGCGTTCGGCGTGAAAGGCTCATCTCGGCGGAGCGAGATGGCTACGCACCCGTCACGCTCCACCATGACGAGTCCAAAGTAGCCGTCACGCTCCGTCGTGACGAGCCAAAGTAGCCGTCACGCTCCGTCGTGACGAGCCAAAGTAGCCGTCACGCTCCGTCGTGACGAGCCCGGCAGAGCTGAGTTGGAAC
>CAUJKL010000371.1 GCA_963204995.1 Planctomycetota bacterium
AGGCGGTGTTGATATCGACTTGATCGTACAAATTCCCTTGCTCCAGGAAGTTCAGAATTCGACCATGCACACCCCAAGAGCCGTTGTTGCCAGTTGCGGTCACATTCAGGTTGACGATGGCGCTCGCAGGAATCCGGCGATAGGTGCTTTCGTAGTTCAACACGCCGAGAGCTATTTGCTTCAGGTTGTTCTGGCATTGCATTCGCCTCGCGGCCTCGCGGGCCGCTTGCACCGCGGGCAAAAGTAACGCGACAAGTATTCCAATAATGGCAATGACGACCAGCAATTCGACGAGTGTAAACGCTCTCGAACGATACGATTGGACGTGAGTTCTTAGCTGCATGTGATTTCCGGCGAATTTTATGAAGGTGATTTATACGAGCACGACGCGCCAGCGAGTGGGTCGCGGTTTGTTCGACTCACTCGCTGGCGCGTCGTGCTCGTATCGAGTTGCGGCTCTGCCGCTCTACGCAGACCGTGTGCCACCACAATAAACGCAACGAATCAACGGATTCTTGACGGAGGCGAGATTCAGGTGTGGAACAATTCGACACGCCTGTCGATGAAATCGACGCCGGATAATCGCATGGGGTGGCTCATTTCTCAGCGTGGCTCTATGTTCGGCGGGCGAGCCCGCTGGGTTCAATCGCTAGCCGAGAACGCCTGTAACGACGAGACTGGCACAGGCAAGTGGCACGCAGTACGGGGCCAGCGCTGTCACGGCGCGAGTCTTCAATGCCCTAAATGATGTGATGAAGACGGCACCGAGAACTTATGCGGACGCGGCTCGACATTTCCTGCATTGTCGACAGCGAACGCAGTCAGCGAATTCACCAGTCCGCTTGGAACTTCTGCTTCCCACTCGGCGAAGTGATCGCGGATTGAACGTGCTGGGTAACCGGCCACATCGACCGACACGACTCTTTCGTTGTCCGCTGTGACGCCAGTGACGCGCAATCGTTCGGACGGCATGGCCCGCACGCCTGTGATCATCGTAGCGGGCGAGAAATTATCTTTCCTCTTTAGATTGGGAAAGCTTGGCTTGTCCCCGTCCATGTGAATCGCAGGACCGTGACCTCCCATCGGAAAGAAGATGGCATGAGAGTGGATTTGTCGAAACGAAAGGTTGTCGTATTGATGCAAATCGACAATCGATCGCCAGATGCCGTAGTTGCAATCAAAGACGTCTAATCCATCCACCACGACTGCCGGGCAAAACGTGTGGAACGCCCAGTGTGTATCCCAAGCCTTAAAGTTGCGAATCACGAACGGCGTGGCCGCATCTGGTCCGATGCCTTCGGTTGTTCCACCGATCGAGTCCGCGAACGTCTCCGAGGTGCGCTCGCCCGCAAATTGCTGGTAGGTCAGCCCCCGGATTCCGCCGAGATTCAGCCCGAAACGTCGATGGCAATGTGCCTCGTTATCTTCGAATTTGATGAATGGCAATTTACGTATGTCGACGATCTCGGTTTCTCCATCTGGTTGCAGCAGTCCCAGATGTGGGTCAAAGTCATCGGTCTCTTCCGCTTCAAATCGAAAACCATGTTGATCGCATTCGACAGCCACGTTTCGAGTGAACGCGTTGAGGCTGTTGGCCCACCAGAAGCCAGCGCCGTCGTTACGATCGTACGGCAGCACCTGCTTGGGCAGTGGCTTTCCGACCAGCGCCTGGATGGCCAAGTTGCGATCCAAGATGTTGTAGGCTTCTGTTCCGTCTTCGAGAAAGAATCCGTGCCCGATGCTTTGATATCCGACATTATCACGCACGACCAAGTATTGTGTCCCGTGGATCGTGAGCCAGCGGTTGTGACTATCCCAGATCGACGCCCCGACTACCGAACTGCCGCGCATCGAATCGGCAGCCAAGTGAAAGTGAATCGGATATCGCCCCAGTACGCCGTCTTTACCCAAGTGACGAAATTCCGCGTAGCTGATCGAACCCCGCGAACCATGATGATACATGGTGTGCCCGCGCGCCGACTCCGGTTCGGCCGATTCGACGACTACGTTTCGCGTCAAGTTAGCCACCTCGGCACTATATTCGCCGCCACGATGACCCACTGCGAGTTCGTCATCGAGTTGCAAGACACTCTTCGCACCAGACGTCATACTCGCGCCGCTTGCGGCATCTCGCACCGTGGATAAGTAACGAATCTCCGACATCGGGCGATCCGTGACGTGCTCGGTCTGGACGCCGGCACTCGGTTCTTGCCTCGCTGTACCGGTGATGACGAGCATGTCACCATGATTCCAACCCTCAACGGCATCGGCAAGGAACAGTCGTGAAGCGCCGACATCCGCAGTGCGAGACAACTTGACCCAAGTTCGATTCAACGGCGCGCCATGGATTTCCATCCGTCCACCACAACAGACGATTGCGGGCCACGACGCCGGGTCGGTTCCCGAGATCGCGTGTAGGCGAATCAAACACTTTCGCCCACTTTCGATCGGTATCTCATCTGTTCCGATCAATAACTCCGGCGTCGGGCCAGTGTGAGCGGCGGTATGATGCACGCCGCAGTCAAATCCTTCTTCGACAACCGTGTCGCCAGCCTCGACTCGCAATAGCCCAACATCGAGGCGAGTGTTCTTGTCAGTCGCAAACGTCAAGCAGCCCGATACGTGGATCGAGCGGATGACGGATTCCGATTCGACATCGTAACGGACTTTGTGTTGAGATCGAACGAGCACAATGTCACCACTCGCGGGAATCCGTTTTGCATCCCAAGTCAATGGCTCACTCCAGTTGCCATCGTTAACCGATGCAATGACGGGAGACTCGAAGTGGCTGGCCAGCGACTCACTCGCTGAACACGTCTTCGCTTCGCTCGATACGAGCAGGCCGCCGATGACGCTGAGACAGAGTGTTGAGAGCGCTCTCAACGCCACACGCTTCGACCGCGTGATTTTCAAAATTGCTAAGCGATTACCCCGTACGATGATCGTGTCTGTCATATTCATTGCGGTCGGTGACTCGTGGGTTGTAATTTACGAAATTGTCGAAGGTAGCTGACTTATTGCGACTTCAGATCGATGGGGTCTAGCGTCGCGATCTCATCGGTAATCGTGACATGCAGTTTCGACGCTTGTGAAGAAGCGTAACGACCTCGCAGCCGATCGGGCAGCGAGTCGCCGGTCGCTAGCCACTGCTCTTTCAACTTTGGGTCGATGCGATCGATGGGCCACGTTAACGTGACGGTCCAGTCCCCAGTCGGAGCGCCGTCTCCTGCGATGTAAGTGGATAAGTCAAACCGCCCGTTCTGATCCGTTTCGCCATGCGGAAAGAGATTGTGTTTATTGGTTTGCGTCGCGTCTTGCGGATACAACACGACCTGCACGCCGACGGCTGGTTGGGCTCCGTCGAGTATCTGTCCCGAAACGGGATGCAAGGCCACACGCTCGGGGTTCACATCACCACACCCTGAGACTAGAACCACCACCGCCATCACGACAATTGAGTAGAGCTCGCGCGATGTTGCTTGCATTCGATAGATCAAACACGTCATGGCATCTGCACCGGTTCGCCACCAAATGGCGATCCCAGAGCGCGAAACGTATCGCCATCGACCGTTTCGGCTAAAAATCGCACGGACCCATCAGCGATTCCAAACATACAACCGCCTGGATGAAAGCTGTACGGTTGGAATTCGTTGCTGCAATTCATCATGCAAGGTCCGGGACGCGACAGACCATCGATCGCATAGGCGTTCAACGCCATGGCCGTGTTGCCCGCCCAAGGCGAAAAGAGAAATACGCCAGCGGTTGGCGGCGTCTTCATTTTTCCGTTGACGTAGTAGTCCGGATGGCCGCCGATCTCAACGAACCAGAACGTGTTCGATAGCCCGTCAAGAATGGAATTGAAACCCGTGCAAACGCCACCACCCGACAATCCAAACCATTGACCGTCACGGATTTCCGCGAAAGACCCCTCTAACATCGCATTGGCGGAGTTCCGAACATTGCGAACCGGTAAGTAGTTGGTAACCGTCGCTGTTGCACCAGGCGTTTGCAGTGCGGATGAGAGGTCGGAGAAATTAACTTTCGCACCACGACTCGGCGACGACGGACAGACCAGAAACGGTATGTTGGAATTGACGGCCGGTTGATTGTTGGGATCGTCATAGCCGAGCGAATAGTCGAACAACTCCTCGACATTCGATTGCTCGGCAAACGGCATCAGAAGCGGCAATACGCCGTATCGAAATCGAAGGCTGCCAGCGACGGTGGCGACGGTTCGGCCAGGTGGCATCGAGCGATATGTGTCGTGATAGTTATGAATCGCGAGTCCTATTTGCTTGATGTTATTGGTGCATTGCATCCGGCGCGCCGCTTCTCGCGCCGCTTGTACCGCTGGCAGCAGAAGTGCGACCAAGATGCCGATAATGGCGATGACGACCAGCAATTCGACGAGCGTAAACGCTCTCGGACGATCGGTTGGGATGTGAGTTCTTAGCTGCATGTGATTTCCGGCAAGTTGTACGAAGGTGATTCATACGAGCACGACGCGCCAGCGAGTGGGTAGCGGTTTTGTTCGACTCACTCGCTGGCGCATCGTACTTGTATCGAGTTGCGGCTCTGCCGCTCTACGCAGACCGTGTGCCACTACGATAAATGCGGCGAATCAACGGATTCTTGACGGCGGCGCGATTCAGGTGTGGAACAATTCGACACGCCTGTCGGTGAAATCGACGCCGAACAATCGGCGTCGGTGTCAATTGATACCAGGGCGAGCTGACTCTATGATCGAAACATGCCGGAAGGAGTACATATGAAGTGGCCGCTGCGATATCAGATCATGTTGCCCATGACACTGCTCATGCTGGCGACGGTCTTGGGACTGAGCACCTTTCATGCTTATCAAGCCGCAGCCCAGCAGCGTGCGATGACGGAAGATCAGATCCGCAGTATTGTTCGAACCCTAGCCGACTCCAGCTTTCCCTTGACCGACAACGTACTGAAGCAGATGAAAGGGCTGGCGGGTACCGAGTTTGCGCTGGTCGATAACGCAGGCAGGCTCCAGGCGGCCACGCGACGCGATTGGAGTGCGACCGATCTGCCGCGGGTCGAGGTATTGGCTGGCCCAGCGGACCTGCGGTTAACGGATTCGACAAGGATTGCTGGCCGCAGCTATTTCCACGCGGCGTTCCGCGTAGAACCGCGAGGTATTTCGCCTCCAGGCGGCCTGCTCCACATCTTCTATCCAGAAGAACTCTTTCAGCAGCAGCGCCGCGATGCCATCTTGCCGACGCTGGCAATCGGCAGCTTGGCGTTGTTGCTGATGGCCGCCGCCGCAATCGTCATTGCCGCACGCGTCAGCCGCCCCTTAAATCGTCTTCGGGAACAAGTTGGCCGCATCGCCGAGGGACAGTTTGATCCGATGCCACTGCCCGTCAACGACGACGAGATTCGCGAGCTGTCGGTCGATGTAAACCGGATGGCGACGATGTTGGCTTCGTACGAGGCGACGATTCGACAGACCGAGCAAATGCGAACGCTGGGTCAGCTCGGCGGGGCGTTTGCTCACCAACTGCGGAACTCCGCGACTGGTGCCCGCATGGCATTAGACATCCATCGCGAAGAATGCCCACACGGCGACCAGAGCGAGAGCCTCGAGGTCAGCACACGGCAGCTGATCTTGATGGAGAAGTACATTCAGAGATTCTTGTCACTGGGTGCACGTCGATCGCGAGTGCTCGAACAGCTGAATCTGGTCGAAGTCATCGAGGAGTTGCTTCCGCTAGTCGGGCCAGCCGCGAAGCACGTTGGCGTTCACTTGCTGACCGAGTTGCCCGAAGAGCCGATCACGATCTGCGGCGAACGAGACGGGCTGGAACACTTGACGATGAACCTGTTGCTCAATGGGATCGAAGCTGCATCCGAAGCACTCGCATCGGCCAACCGAGATGACGCCCGCGTGTGCATTGCCGTCGCGAGCGCCGGATCATTCGTCACACTCACAGTGGAAGACAACGGTTCGGGTCCACCCCCGGACACTGAGCTGTCGCTCTTCGAGTCGTTCGTCACGAGTAAGCCGGACGGTGTGGGGTTGGGGCTCGCAATTGCAAAACAAGTTGTCACCGATCATCACGGAAACATCACTTGGAGCCGCGAGAACGGGACGACCCGTTTCCGCGTCGAATTGCCGACTTCGAGCCAGTCCATGTCCAGCGAATGTGCCGCCAAGGAAGGAGACCGTCGTGTCGAAACTGCTCGTAGTTGATGACGAACAATCGATCTGCTGGGGTGTCGATCGCTTGGGCAAGGAGATGGGACACGAGGTGGTAACGGCCTCGTCCGCCGAACGAGCGTTGGAAGTAGCCGAGCAATTTCAACCCGATGTGATCTTGCTGGACGTGCGACTCCCTGGCATGGACGGGCTGGCCGCGATGGACCAGTTGCGTAAACGAGCAGGCGACGTCCCGATCATCGTGATGACGGCCTACGGTGATCTAAACACGGCGGTACAAGCCGTCCGCAACGGTGCCTTCGATTACCTCGTCAAACCTTTCGACTTGTCGAAGTTGCGTCAGGTGCTGGAGCGGGCGATGTCACCGGCGGCTGCGGGAAAACCAGAAGGATCAATTCGCCCGGTCGAAGGTTTTGTGGCAACGACCGCGATCATGCAGGAAGTTTTCAACAGCCTCGCTCTGGCTGCGGCTTCGAATGCGTGTGTGTTGCTGCGTGGCGAAAGCGGTACCGGCAAGGAACTAGCGGCCCGTGCAATCCACAAGTTCAGCCGACGTGCGGAACAGCCTTTCGTCGTCGTCAACATCGCCTCGCTCAGCGAGACGTTGGCGGAGAGCGAGTTGTTCGGGCACGTGCGAGGCGCGTTTACGGGTGCGGACCAGCCGCGAATCGGACTGCTCGCACAAGCCAGCGGTGGGACTCTGTTTCTGGATGAAGTTGCCGAGATCCCGCTGCCCATTCAAGTGAAGTTGCTCCGCGCTTTGGAACAGCGCGAGGTGGTCCCGGTCGGATCTGGCGAGCCCGTTCCGGCGGACTTCCGTCTGATTTCGGCGACGCATCGAGACCTGCAAGCGCTGGTGCAGGCAGGCCAATTTCGACACGACCTCTACTTTCGCATCGCCGCGTTCCAAGTTCAGCTTCCTCCTTTGCGAGATCGCCGCAACGACATCATTCCATTGGCCGAGCATTTCGTTCGCGAGCTGACTGATCCGGCGCGGGAGCCGAATCTGCTTTCCGATTCGGCCCGCGAGACGCTCCAACGGCGCGATTGGTTCGGCAATGTGCGCGAGCTTCGCAACGCCGTGGAACATGCACTCATTGTTGCTCGCGGCGGGACCGTCGAACCGATTCATCTGCCCAGTCCCATCGCGTCGCTTGATCCCGTCACCTCCGCACCCGTTGATATCGAGACGCGTGTTGCGGAACTTCTCGCCACTTGGACCGAGCGGCGTTTGGCGGATGATGCCAGTGTCGGAACATTGTACGATCAGCTACTGGCGTTGGTGGAACCTCCCGTGCTGGACAAGGTACTCAAGCAACATGCCAATCAGTTCGCCGCCTCGGCCCGCGTCCTCGGCCTGCATCGTACGACGTTACGAAAGAAGATCGAACAATATCGCTTGGAGCAGTGAAGCATACCTGCATCGGCAAGATGAGCGGCATCGGCCGGGAACTTGGTGAAGCGGCGCTGACCAACTATACGGAATCGAAACCGATCAAGATGAGTCTGGGCTAGTTCAAGGCAAAGCGACTTCACCTCCCGCTCGTGGGAGAGGCCGCTAGACGGACCAGTCTTCGATTCCAAGGCCGGGAATCTGTTCGAAGTCTTGGCGGTTTCGAGTCACCAACATGCCCTGATGTTCGAGCGTGATCGCGGCAATCGAGAGGTCCATTTTTCCCAACCGCGGCAATTGCTTCCGCAACTCGTCGTAGCGTTGAATGGCCGAATGTGCGAATGGCAGTACGCGAAACAACCGCACTTCTTCGACGACCTCGTACAGTCCCTGATATCCGCGGGCTCTTTGGTGTACGTCGCGAGCTTTGCGAATCAGCGTATACCAAGCTCGAAGCTGTTCCTCGACGGAAATGATCGTGATCGCGACCTCAGCCGGCGGTTGAATCGCCAAGCGAGCGACGACGCGATCATGCC
>CAUJKL010000372.1 GCA_963204995.1 Planctomycetota bacterium
GCCAAAGTTGCAACAGCTGGAAGGGCAAGTCATCCCCGAGTCGTACGTCGAGAATCAGCGTTTCGCGTTCATCAAGAAAGATGCCAAGCTGCTCGGCACGCGACGCAAATTCGCACAGCATGGTGAAAGCGGTCAAACGGTCTCGGAGTGCTTACCGCATCTGGCCACGATTTCGGATGATATTGCCATCGTGCGTTCGATGTCGACGGACGTGTTCAATCACGGCCCCGCTAAGTTCTTTATGAACACGGGCTTCAATCAGTTCGGACGGCCGAGCATGGGAGCCTGGATTACGTACGGGATCGGCAGCGAAGCGAGCGACCTGCCCGGCTTCGTTGTGTTGCAGTCCGGCCCGCGCGGTCCGCGTGGCGGTTCGCCGAATTGGGGCAGTGGCTTCTTGCCGACGACCTATCAAGGCGTGCCGTTCCGTGGCAAAGGAACACCGATCCTGAACTTGGAGAATCCGGCTGGGATTGATGGGGCGAGACAAGGCGACTTCATTCAAGCGGTTAACGATTTCAACCGGTTGCGACTTGCCGAAACCAACGATCCTGAGATTGCCACTCGGATCGCGGCCTACGAGATGGCGTATCGGATGCAGTCGAGTGCTCCTGAGTTGATGGACATCACCGACGAGACGCAAGAGACAATCGATTTGTACGGTGCCGACCCTGCAAAACCTTCGTTTGCGAACAATTGTCTGTTGGCTCGAAGATTAGTTCAGCGAGGCACGAGGTTCGTCCAGCTGTATCACACGGATTGGGATCATCACGGCAATCCGGATACGGAGCTGGTGGGGACGCTGGACAAAGTTTGCCAAGAAATCGATCAACCCGCGGCGGCTTTAGTGAAAGATCTGAAGCGGCTAGGTATGCTGGACGATACGCTCGTTGTGTGGGGCGGAGAATTTGGCCGGACGCCGCAAGGCGAGCCGCGTGACTTTCTCGGTCGCGACCACCATATCGAAGCGTTTACGATGTGGTTGGCTGGCGGCGGTGTGAAGCCGGGCTTCACGCTCGGCAAGACCGACGACATTGGATATTTCCCGGTAGAAGATCGAGTCCACGTTCACGACTTGCACGCGACGATGCTGCACTTGATGGGACTGGATCATTTGAAATTGACGTATCGCTTCCAGGGACGGGACTTTCGGCTGACGGATGTGGCGGGCCAAGTTGTACAGAAACTGCTTGCTTGACTTCCAACGGACAAGAGGACTGCACCTATGCGTATCAACACATTTATCCTGATCGTCGCGCTGCTGGCCACGGGCGTGACGCTCGCCGCGAAGAGAGACAAGCGACGCGAATCGGACCAGCCCACGTTGCCGGCACCCAGTGGAAAGTCGATCGTCGCGAAGAACTCCAAGTTGGAGCTGCTCTTCACGCGTAAAGCCAAGATCGAAGGCGGTCTCACGGAAGGCCCCGCCGTCGCTCCCGATGGCAGCATCTATTTCTCGGACATTCCGATGGGAAGCGATAACGGGATGATCTTGCGTTTCGATCCGAAGACCAAAAAAACAAAACCGTTTACAAAAGATAGTCATAAATCAAACGGTCTGATCTTCGACTCGAAAGGGTTTCTGCTATCCTGCGAAGGTGCGGATAACGGAGGTCGCGGAATCGCTCGCTGGAACGTCGAGACTGGCGAGCGAACGACGATTGTCGATCAATATCGTGGGATGAAGTTCAATGCACCCAACGACATCTGCCTGGATCGACAGGGACGAATCTATTTCACGGACCCGCGCTACGTTGGCGACGAGCCACGCGAGTTGCCGTCACGAGCCGTCTATCGGATCGAAGCCGACGGGTCGGTCGAGATCGTGACCGAGAATGTTCACAAACCAAACGGAATCGCGATCAGTCCCGATGGCCACACCCTCTACCTCGCCGAGCATGACAACGGCACCGATAAGATCGATCCGGACGCTCCCGCCCCGAAGCAAGGAGCGATGCGCATCTACGCGTTCGATCTGGACGACAAGGGCACAGTGCGCAATCGCCGCACGATCGTCGAGTTTGGCGAAAAGAAAGGTTGCGCCGGATTGTGTGTCGATGCCAAGGGGAATATCTATCTGACCGTTCGCGACGCAAGCCGTCCTGGCGTGCTGGTGGTGAATCCCGACGGCGAAGAAGTCGGCTTCATACCGACGGGTCCGGCCGATCAAGATCCCGCATCAGCAACCGGTCTACCCAGTAACGTCGAATTTGGGATCGGCAAAGAATCGAATATGCTTTACGTCACCGTCGACACGAGCCTCTATCGGATCCGGCTAAAGGCAGAAGGTTTTCACGTTCAATACCAATCGCCGTAACTGAACTCGAAAGCGTGCGGAGGAAAAAGCGGAAGCGGCTGAATCCTTACGAATCGAGCTACGGCTGCTGAGAGCCAATGGATTGACCGCGACTGACTCGCCCCAGCCGTTACAAAACGCACGATTCACAACGACTCGATGGAGTATCGTACTCGCCGCCAGACATCAATCGTCGCCGGACGCGAAGCAAGCCGCCGGACGAAGCCCGCGACCTCACACAAGCATTCTTTGCGCGAGTGCTGGAGAAGGACTATTTAAACGCGGCCGATCCCGACCCCGTCCGTGCAGTCACAGAACTCCTGATCCAGGAGCCGAGAACTCTGGG
>CAUJKL010000373.1 GCA_963204995.1 Planctomycetota bacterium
CCTTCGCCGTAGCCGGTTCGAGGCCGCAAGTCGCTTGAAAGCACTTCGAGACAATGGCTAACGCGTCGGGCCCAGAGATACGGACGATTCCTCGAAGTGCTCCACGCGGAGCCGAAGCAACCGCCGCGATCGTGTCATCGACCTGGTGCATGTACGTGAGGCTTTCTAGCCTGACTGTCAGCCAGAATGGCAGACTTAGAACCTATCGCGCCTTGTTTCGTTTCTTGCGAGCCGCTTTCTTTTCTTCGACGCCGTTTGAACCGGCCGGAGGCGACTTCTTGGGAAGTGGTGGCTCGCCGCCACCGCCGCCACTTGTACCTCCCGAGAGATTCATCTTGGGCTTGGGAACCAGCTTTCGCTCCGCGATGCCCCACAAGCTCGAAGCGATGAAGTACAAGCACAGACCGCTCGCTACCTTGAAGAACATGAAGCCCATGAACAGCGTCATGTACTTCATCATCTTGAGCTGCATCGCGGACTGCTCGTCGGTGGCGGGAGGCGTGAAGAGCTTTTGGTGGACGAGAAACAGGCCGACCGTGATCAGCGGCAGCACGTTAAAATAGGGACCGAGCATTCCTGTTTCCGAAACCAACATGGCAGGCATGTAGGGCTTCCAAAACCACAACATGTCCGGCCCGGCAAAGTTCGAACACCATTCGAGACCTGGGATCAGCGCGGCTTGCCGTAACTCGATATCAACCGCAATGCAACGGTACAACCCGAGGAAAATAGGCAGCTGTAGAAACATCAACCAACATCCGCCGAACGGATTGTAGTTGTGCTTGCGGAACAATTCCTGTTGAGCCTTGGCCCGCTTCTCCATGTCGCCTTTGTACTTCTCGGTCAGCTTTCGCATCTCGGGAGCCAACTCTTGCATCATCGCGGCATTCTTCGCTGCCTTGCGGCTGATCGGGAACATACAGCCACGAACCAAGACGGTCAGCAAAATGATGGCGATGCCAAAATTGCCGACCACGCCGTAGAAGAAGTGCAAGATCGATTTAAGAATTTTCGAGATCTTGCCAAACCAACCATAGTAAATCGCGTTGCCAAGGTCGTACGCTTCGAGAACGTCGGGATCTTTCGGACCCAGGAAGAGGCGGAAGGATTGTGTGTGGCTAGCGTCGCCTTCGAGTGCGATCGGTGGCCCGTCCAAACTGAAGGTGACATCCGTCGTGCGACTATGTCCCTTCGGCTGCTTTGTGACATCTCCCAAGGCGAAGGCTTCGGCGCGGTGAAACACGTTGAAGTTCGTGCCCTGCGGACCCATGGGCATCAGAGCAGCGATAAAATACTGCGTGTCGACGCTCAGGTAATGCAGCGTTCGATTCGGCGTCTCTTCGTCATCGCCGAACAACGTGATCGAGGGCGAGTCCGGAGTCTTAATTGCTTTCTTGTAAAGGCTGGGACAGGTGGCGAGGTGATAGCTGGTCGCTTCCGTGCTAATCAAGACGTCTCTGGCTCCGGCACCGCCCCACATCGACGGTTGTATCTTCGAAGAATACCACCAGCCTTCCAACGGCAAACCGGTTGGACCACCGAGCGAATAGGCCAGCCGTCGCGGCGATTCAGAAGCGTTACGCAGCTCCAGTTCCATATCGACGTGATACGCTGGCGGAACGTCGCTAGTAGCGGTTTCTCCGGCCGCGACCAGATCCTGCTGTGTGCCAAGTCGAAATCGTTTGATAAGTTCAATCGGCTCGCCGGTGGCGGGGGTTTTGCCTAACGCCAGCCGGAATTCGACGACGCCATCTGCCGTTGGCTCAACGGCCCAGTTCATGGTCGCAGGTGAATCCATCTTCACCGTTTTCGCGCCACGCTTTTCGTTCAGCGACATCACGAATGAAAGTGGATGCGGGAATCGTTCGCCGCCTTGGAGCAGCTCGGGACGTATTAATTCGAGTGGGCGAACATCCAGCCTGGCCGTGAGTGTCAATTCACTCGGAGGCGTCGTGCCAGGACGTTCGATCTGTAGCGAGACTGACTCACCAGGCTTCTTCGCGGACAGAGCTTGGGCCTGTGCGGTCGGTTCGTCGATCGGGGCACCGTCGATGGACAACAACACATCGCCGCGCTGCAGTCCGGCCAGGGCGGCTGGTGTACCGTCTCCGACGACGTTCACGGTGCAGCCCCGCTCGCCTCGATAAGTCAGAGCTAAGTTACCGAGGTAGCCGCTCTTATCTTCTAAGTTTCGATACTTGAGATTGCCTTTTGCATTGCGAGTCGTCAGCTCAACTCGCTCGATCGCGGCCCCTTTGTTATTGAAGGTCACTAACAGCGTATGTCCGCTATCGGGAGCATAGGATCCAAAGCTTTCCCACCGCTGCTCAACGGTAACTTCAGAAGCGGTCGGCGTGGCCGGAGGTTCGGTGGCGTTTGGTTCGGCGGCGGCTTCTTCTGCGGGCGGCTCGAGCGGCGGCGTCTGCTCTTGGTCGGGTGCGACTGCGTTACCAGCGTCTGCCGGTTCCACCGCCTTGTCGGCAACCACGAGATCGTCTTTCTTTTCGACAACCGGCGGGGGTGGAAAGAACATCCGCGCCAACATGCTGTACCCGACAAGAATGCCGAGCGACAGCCCAAGAAACAGAACGAAACGCTTTTCCACAGTCAGGGAACCTTACATGCGGCAGAACCGGCACTTATCTGCCATCGTTACGAAGACGGCAATCGGTACGGCAACGGTCAGAGGCCAGAGGGAGCTAATGCACAGTAATTCTCCCACTAGAGTCATTTCTTGCAATGGGAGACCAAATCAACGCCCCTCGCCGAGACGATCCCCGAGGAAATTGTCGAGGTCCGGTGTGTCGTAGATCTTTTGCGCCGTTTTTTCACGATCGTAGGCAATGCGGCGGAAATGGACCTTCTGCCTGTTTTCCAAAACAACATAGCTGGCCTTGGGGTTGCCGTCGCGAGGCTGCCCGACGCTGCCAACGTTAATCATCGTCTTCTTGCCATTCAACGTATAGCATCCGCTCAGCTCGTGCGGCGAGAGGAAGCGGCAATCCTCCGTAAACACGCCCGGAACATGGGTATGTCCCTGAAAGCAGGTTTCGGGGATCAAGCTGAAGATGCGACCGAGCTTCCGCGGATTGTAGACATCCTCGGGAAAGACATACTCGTTCAACGGGTTGCGCGCGGAACCGTGGACGAACAGGAGGCTCTCCTCACGATGCTGCCGAGGCAACTCGCACAGGAAAGTCCAACGCTTCTGGCGAACCTCAACGGAATCGTCGAGTGATTCCAGTTGGCGGCGAGTCCAAAAGATCGCACGTTCGGCACCGCTACTAAATCCTTCCGGATCGAACAGCGCACCCTGGTCGTGATTGCCTAACACACAGAGATCGAAGGTCATCGCTCGATCAACACAATCGCGAGGATTGGGACCGTAGCCGATGATGTCACCCAAACAGTAGATCTTCTCGATATCTTGCGTCGCGATGTCAGCAAGAACTGCTTCGAGCGCTTCAAGATTACCGTGAATATCACTAAGAATTGCGAGTTTCACAAACCGGCCTCTGCTGCTCGACTGCCCTTAACTTTGTTCATCGCAAGTCTAAGAATGGTCGAGTGATGCGTCAAGTGAGGCTACCTTCCGGAGCGGAGCCGATCGCCCAACATGTTGTCCAAATCGGGAATGTCGTAGATTTTCTTGGCCGTCTTATCGACGTCATAGTCAACTCGGCGATACGTGAGCACCGAATCTTCGATCACCACATAGCAGCCACGAGGATCGTTATCACGGGGCTGACCGACCGATCCGACGTTGACCATGACCGGTTCGTCACCCAACCGATACCTGTAATTGATGTCTTCCGGGGTCAGAAACTCGCGATCCACCGTGAAGATGCCAGGGATATGCGTGTGACCCTGGAAGCAATATTTTTCGACTCGTGCGAATAAAGCGTCCATCTTCCGTTGGTTGTAAACATCTTCCGGGAAGACATATTCGTTGGTAGGTTCACGCGGCGACCCGTGAACAAAGAGGAAATCGCCTTCGGTGTGCGTGCGTGGCAACTCGCCGAGGTAATCCCAGCGCAGATTGATCTGAGCCGGGCTGCCGTTGGCGGACTCCAACTGCTCTCGCGTCCAATAAACCGCCTGCAATGCCACGGGATTGAAGCCGTCCGGATCGAACAAGGTCGCCTGATCGTGGTTGCCGAGGATCGTTACCTGCGAATGCTTGATCACTTGATCGAGACACTCGCAAGGATTCGGCCCATAGCCGACAATATCGCCCAGGCAGTAAATCTCTTTGATGCCTTGGCTCTTGATGTCGGCCAAGACGGCGGTCAGCGCCTCGAGATTGGCGTGTACATCGCTGATCAAAGCTCGCTTCACGCCTTTCTACCTCCAACAACGGCGTTCGATGGCCGAGACACATGTCTTCGACGCGGAATGTACGGGCGGTCGATTTACCGACTCGCGTCGTAACTCCAAACGCGACAGTCTACTAGGACGTTCAGGAGCGTGCAATATCCCGCTCGATCCTCGGTCGGTGCCGCAGAACTCTTACATTCTATACACTAGCATTCGGATTAGCCCATAAGCGGGCGATACGTAATCTAAATCGTCTCCCTCCGAGGATACCTCTGCTCGTGCGCACTTTGGCTCTCGAAACGTCGAGTTCGACTGGCTCGATTGCTGCCCTGGAGGGGGACGTTGTCGTCGCCGAGGCCGATCTGGGGCAAGTGCAGCGGACGGCCCAATCGCTGGCACCGGCCCTACAATCGGTCCTGCGCGTTGCAAAATGGGAACCTCGCGATGTTCAATTGATCGCCGTGACGGTCGGGCCCGGCTCATTCACCGGTCTACGTGCGGGTGTCACCACCGCCAAGGTCTTTGCCTATGTCACCCGAGCCGAAGTGCTTGCCATCAATACGCTTGACGTCATCGCTGGCCAGGCGGACGTTGTTTCGGATCGACTCTGGGGCGTGATGGATGCCCAGCGGCAACAGGTGTTCGCCGCTCAATTCGCATTATCACGAGCCAACGGACCCAATCCCGTTCTCGCAACTCAAATCATCGACAACGATGTGTGGATACGGCAACTCGCCAAGGGAGATTCCGTGACCGGAACGGGACTCACCAAGCTGGCGAAACAGGTTCCGCCGGGAGTTCATGTTGTTCCAAAAACAGCCTGGTCACCACAGGCAGTTACGCTCGGCAGGCTGGCGCTGGCGAGGTATCAAGCCGGTGAGCGATCGGACTACTGGAAGTTGGCTCCGCAGTATTTCCGCAAGAGTGCTGCGGAGGAAAAGTTCGACCAAGGGCTGCTCAAGTAAGGCGAATCTTCACAGCTCCGCGAGAACTTCTTTCGCCGCTGCTACGGTCTTGTCGTTGTCTGGCTCCGTTTGCGCGGCGGATACGAACAGAGCTTCGTTCTGGCTGCACGGAAAGTAGACTCCGCGTTCGATCAGTCCCCAGAAAAACTTTCCAAACTTCGTCGTATCGGACTTACTGGCCGAATCCCAATTCGTCACGGGCTCGCCGTTGAAGAACAACGTTAGCATGCTGCCAACTCGGGTGAGCGAATGCGGTATGCCGGCCGCTGTGGCGGCGGCGATCAAACCCTGGGCGAGCCGAGCACTCAGCATCTCCAAACGAGGATACGGATCCTCATCGCGGAGCGCGGTCAGGGTCGCGATACCTGCGGCCGTTGCAATCGGGTTGCCGCTCAATGTTCCCGCCTGAAAGACCTGACCGACAGGTATGACATTGTCCATGATTTCAGCGCGGCCACCATACGCTCCGATTGGCATCCCGCCGCCAACAATCTTGCCCAGCGTGGTAAGATCCGGCTTGATGCCATTCAGTGATTGGGCACCACCTCGCGCGACGCGAAAGCCGGTCATGACTTCGTCGAAGATCAAGACCGCGCCGTTCTCTTGCGTCACTTGTCGCAAGGCACGCAGAAAATCAGGCGTCGCGATGACCGTACCCATATTGCCAACGATCGGCTCAAGAATCACTCCTGCGATCCGTGAACCATGTTCGGCAAAAGCAGCTTCCAGGCCGACCACATCGTTATACGCGAGGACGAGCGTGTCTTTCGTCGTGCCCACTGTGACTCCCGGCGAGTTGGGAACACCCAACGTCGCGGCGGCACTGCCGGCTGCAACCAACAAGCTGTCGACGTGCCCGTGATAATTCCCGGCGAACTTCACGATCACATCACGGCCCGTGTAGCCGCGAGCCAACCGAATCGCGCTCATCGTGGCCTCGGTACCCGAGTTGACGAGTCGCACTTTCTCGATGGACGGCACGGCTTCGATGATTAACTCGGCCAGAGTGTTCTCGGCTTCCGTCGGTGCGCCGAAACTCGTGCCTCGCCGAACGGCGGTCGTGATTGCTGCCGTCACCTTGGGGTACGCGTGGCCAAGGATCATCGGACCCCATGAGCCGATATAGTCGACGTACTGGTTTCCATCGACGTCGAACAGATAAGCGCCTTCGCCACGCGCCATGACTACCGGCTCACCGCCGACCGCGCCGAACGCTCGTGCCGGGCTATTGACACCGCCTGGCATCAACTGCTGTGCTCGTGCAAAAATCTCGTGACTCTTCGTGCGTCCCATCAATGACTCCGTCGTAAAACGGCCCTCCGAGGCCGTCGAAACAGGTGTTTCGTTGCTCGACGGGCTCGGAGACCCGTCGTACGTGTCAGCTCAACCAACGAGCGACATCCTTTGCCCAGTATGTTAGTACGATACTCGCTCCACCGCGTGTGATCGCAGTGAGCGATTCCAACGCCACCGCTCGCTCGTCGATCCAGCCCCTTTCGGCGGCAGCCTTCACCATGCTGAACTCACCAGAAACGTTGTACGCGGCCAGCGGCACGCCGGGGAATCGTTCGGCAACTCGCCGAATGATATCGAGATACGCCAGAGCCGGCTTGACCATAACGAT
>CAUJKL010000374.1 GCA_963204995.1 Planctomycetota bacterium
AGGTATTTACCCAGGAACAGGGTTTCCCGTTCCTTCGCAGTCGTGAGTGGCGCACGCAAGATCTGGTGAGTTCGGAGAAGCGTCCCGCTCGCCGGCGTGGCGACCAGCTGATTAACGACATGCTGTCGATATTCGCTTTCCAGCTTATCGCTCGCCGCACGCAATTCATCAACAACGGATCGGTGTTTGTCGGAGATATCAAGCGGCTGCGTGGTGTCATCGGCATCGAGCAGTTCACTCAGTTTCGCAACGTGTTGCAAAACCAGGTTCAGATCGGGCTGAACGGCGTCGAGTCGCCCCTGCTGGCTGAACCAAAAGGCAATAAGTGGCAACCGGGACCAGACCCGGTCCCGGAGTTGATAAGCGGCAGTCACTTCCTGCAGCCGGTGATTCGCGTCGACTCCTTCTTGCTCTCGGCACTGCACGAGCTCCTTGCTCGCGTCCACCAACGAAGCGTCATCCCCAATGAAGATCCGATCGAGCGCTGCTCGTCGTCTTTGATCGGTCGCGTTCAACTTGGGCTGAACCCAATAATGCACCCGTTCGTCGTCGGGTGCCGCGATTTGCTCCGCCATCTTCTGAGCCAGCATCGCTTGACGCAAGGCGGCGCGCAAAGCGCTCGGCCAGTTTTCTGCGTTGGTTACATCCGCATGCTGCGATACCAACTTGAGCAACTGAACTTCCTGCACATGCTCAATCGGCACTCCTTCGTCGTCGAGATACGGACGGCCCGCTTCGACCAGGCGGATGGCCTCGCGCAGTTGCGATCCGCCAGGCTCCACAGAACTCTCCGCTAGCCAGCGCGCCGCAACGTTTGCCGCCGTAAGATACGACAGCGAGAAGGGTTTCTCCTTGCCTTCCTCATCCTTGGGCCAACCACCCGCTTCGAGCCACGCATCCAGCACCTCTTGGCCGCTCGTCGCGGGGTCGAACTCGTGGTCTAGCTGCGCGGCGAACGGCAGCGAAAAGCCGCGTAATTCGTCGGGCAACGATGGTGCCGCCGCCTCACTCATCAGCGAACTCACCCTCTTTAAAGTTTCGCTGTACTTGGTTTTGTACGCGTTGCCCGCGAGCAGCAACTGTTCGGCACGCAGGAGTTCAGCCTCGATCTTCGCAAGCCCCAGTGGATCATATCGGACGAGGTCAAACTCCTGAGCAAACTTCTCAAAACGCTCCCAAAGCGGGAGCACGTCTTTCTGCCAAGCGGAGGAGAGATTCACAACAAGCTCTTTCGCCGAACGGTTCTCGCTGGGGCCCGCTCCCGAAGTTACGAGCTTGAAATCCTGCTCTTTCGTAGGCATTGGGATTAGCTGGGGCGTCTGGCGACTGGATCGATTGTCGCTCACCCATCCGTCGACCTTCGACCGGACGAAGTCATAGAACTCGAGCAACGAAACGCCGTTCCGCCCATCGGCATCGGCGGCAGCGCTCAAACCACTCGCCACGAAATGCCCGAAGATCGTCCCGTCTCGTTCCGGGGCGCTCCACGCCAGTTGACCAGAGGCCCGGTCGGTGATGACGAAAATCCTACTGTCTTCACCAAGTTCCTCCGCCACTCGTTCGGGAAACGCGTTGTGCAGAACGCCCAGCGACCAATTCGCGTCGATCTTGCCACTGTCCAGCAGCAAGACTTTCACCGCATCCGGACGTTCCGCGTTAAGCAGCGCGAACAACTCGGACACTGGCATCCAAGTCGTCTCGTCCAGCGGCTTCGAATCGCTCATTAGCAAGCACGCTTGGCCGCCGCTATTGACGACGCCGTGAGCACTGAGATAGACCGTAACTAGTTTTTGGCTCACGAAGCCGCGTCCAGGATGGAGGTTCGTTTGCAGATGCCTTATCAGCGTGTCGTGCCCAATCTGATCGGGCCCAGCGGGCATGAGTTTGATGTTGCCCGTGTTCGTGCTTGCCAATCGTTTCGCATCTTCGGCGACGTAAGCGTTCGGCGGGATCGGACTGTCGTAGGTCGCGACACCCACAATGACCAAGGGCATATCGCGGGGAATGATCAAGACAAGAATGATAAAGCCAACCAGCAAGCTGACGGTCACTAAGCCGAGGGCCACCAGACGTGTGCGATGGCGAGAAGTGCCGGACTTGGCGGCGGACTGTTTACGGCTCTGCCACCCTTTTCCTCCGGCAGCGACCGGACTACGACCTTTGCCGCCACGTCTCCAACCTTGTCGCGATTCTTCCACCGCCAGCTCCCTTCGAACAGAGAATCCTCTAGCTCTGGCTCAATATACAAAAAAAACAGCGTGCGAAACTCATCGCACGCTGCAGAAGGTCGAGTCAGATTTGGTTGGCGGATAAACTAGTCCTGAGAACGTGCGACCAGCGTACCTGGACTCAATCTCGCGAGTTCGAGATCTCCGATCGGACGCACCAGCGCGGTTTGACCGTGAACCGCGAAGACTTCCAGCGAGCCAGTGAACCGATAACCGTAGTCCGTCGCTGTCCAGACGTTCAAGTGTTCGCCCTGAACTGGGTCACGAAAACGCACCCTGGCGATATTCTGCTGGGCATCGACGACCATCGCGATGCTCTGTTGGGCCTCGGTAGAGGAACGGCTGGCTTGTTGCATCTGGACGTTCGTTGACGTGGAGTTCAGCTGACGGTCGGTTCGGCGACTAGATGTTTGCCAGCGAACGGAGTCCTCTGCAGACGGAGACAGCGCTCGCCGAGCGGACGCTTCTTGGTTCCCAGAAGTGTTTCCGCCATCTGCCGGCTGGGGCGTTTCGAGGCCCTCGATCGGAGGTGCTTCGAGCGTGCCTTCCACCGGCAACTCCTCCCGGTAGACTGGTGCTCCAACATTGGGGCAGCAAACGTGCAGAGCGCTGATGGCGGCCTCTCGAACACGCTCGGAGGGCTCGACGAAGCAGCCGGTATCGTCGCGTTCGTACGCGATCTGGGCGAGCATCTCGCTGACTTCCTTGCTACAACAATTCTTCTCACTACAGTTGGCACAACACTCCCCCGAGGCGGCCTCTTCGATAGCCTTAATGGCTTCCAGACGCACGTCCTCCGTGCAGTCGCTCATGGCCGCGATTAACGCCTTCGTGATTTTCTTGTCCTTGTCATAACAGCCGCAGCCGACGCTGGCGAGATACTTGATCGCCTTGATCTTCTGTGGCTTCAGATCTTCCGCCTGCTTCACCTCGGCAGCGGCCTTGATGGCTTCAACCGGCGATTCAAGGTTCTTGGGATCGGCCAAATGCAAGAGCTGGGGTTTGGATTCCAGGCCGGGGCGATTTCCGCGGCGGTTGAACACCTGGGCGTTGGCCCTCTGGATGCCCTGAGGAATTCCCAGGAAGCCCCACAGTGTCGGCGGTGCGGCCGGCGGCGTTGGCACCTGAGCCTGTACCTGAGCCTGCAAACTTACCGCAACGACGATAATAAATACCAATGTGAAAGCCGGTAATTTCATCAGTCTCATCCTTGAGTTACTGTCGGCAGAGGCACAGCAGCGTCTTATAAGAAGCTCGGCACAAACTCGACCTGGCTACAGTTTTTCGCGTTTCCCGGAAAGGCGCGACGGTGCCGCACAGCGATACAATCGTTACAATCGTTAAAGTCTGCCAAAACTGAACAGGCCTTGATCGTAACTTTGCGGAAAACTCTAGCAGCCGCGATGGTAACCCGATGCGTAAGCGAGGCACACCGGGTGAGTTCCTCGCTAACGCTTCGGGTTTCCATTAGAGATGGCATCCCAAATTGAAAAACCGAAATGCCCTGCCCGACTCGCGACGGCAAGCGGCAGCAGCAACTTGTGACACCTCCATTTGACTGCTAGAATCGCCCGCTTTGCCACCACTCCGTGGCGTCCAACTATGACCACACCGTCCACGGACAACAAATAGAAGGAAGATTTCAAGTGAGCGATTCCAGCAAAATGAAGATCGCCGTCATCGGCGGTGATGGCACGGGGCCTGAAGTGACTGCCGAAGCATTAAAAGTTCTGGCAGCAGTTGCCAAACGCGATGGCATCGCCTACGAAACCACCAACTTCGACTTCGGTGGCGCACGCTATCTGCGAACCGGTGAGACGCTTCCTGCTGGCGCGGTCGACGAACTGAAGAAGTTTGATGCGATTTATCTGGGAGCCGTGGGACACCCGGACGTTGCTCCCGGAATCCTCGAGAAAGGGCTGCTCCTCGAACTGCGATTTCAGCTTGATCAGTACATCAATCTGCGGCCCGTCAAGTTGTATCCTGGCGTCGAGACTCCACTGGCCGGCAAGAAGCCCGAAGACATTGATTTTGTCGTCGTGCGTGAAAACACCGAGGACATGTACGCGGGCATCGGTGGCTTTCTGAAGAAGCACACCGCCGATGAAGTCGCGACGCAAACCGCCATCTACACACGTAAGGGCTGCGAACGTTGCATCCGTTGGGCGTTTGAATACACTCGTAAACGCAATAATCCCAAGGGCAAGCGGTTGACGCTGGTGGCCAAGACGAACGTGCTCACCTACGGGCACGATCTGTGGTGGCGAACGTTCCAAGACGTGGCGAAAGAGTACTCCGACGTCGAAGCCGATTACAACCATGTCGACGCTTGTTGCATGTGGATGGTGAAGAATCCCGAGTACTACGACGTGATCGTGACGACCAACATGTTTGGCGACATCATCACCGACCTTGGAGCCATGATCCAAGGTGGAATGGGAGTTGCCTCTGGAGGTAACTTGAATCCCGATCCCGGCGGTACGAGCATGTTCGAGCCGATGGGTGGCAGCGCGCCGAAGTACACGGGAAAAAACGTCATCAATCCGATTGCCGCCATCGGCGCTGCCGCGATGCTGCTTGAGCAAACGGGTCACGAAGCATCGGGCCTGAGCATCTTGAAAGCAATTCAGATTGTCACCGGCACGAAAATGAAGAGCCAAGCAGCCGGAAAGATGGGTTTCAGCACCACCGAAGTCGGCGATCTAGTGATCGAAGCGTTGGATGCTTAGCCGCATCCGCAGGACATTTAGTGGGTAAGGGAGAGGCGTCCCTCTCCCTCCCCGTTGTCGCGACAGGGTTGATTCCCTGTATTTACCACGGTGCGTCTTTCTCGCATGGGCGACCCCGGCAGAATTGCCTCGTGCTGAGGAACACGGCAAGCCTAGCCTCTATCGGGGTCAGAAATGGGTCAGGGGTCAGAAATGGGTCAGAACTATTTTCACTGAGATCGCAAATAGTTCTGCCCCCTTTTCACGTTCCTTTTCACGTTTGACCCCTTTTCACGTTGGTTGATGGTATGTCTCGTAACGCTTGGCGAAACCAGGGTCTCTGCCTCGGATCATAGTCACTGGTCTCTTGCGAAATCTCTCGCTCGGATCCGTCTTGCCAGGACGTTAGCGTTTGCGAGTCGTTCCACTCGTCGCGGCGAGTTTGTCGACTCGTCCACCGGTCGCCTTTCCGCAAGACGAACAACTCGTGCCCGCGATCATCAGCCAACATCACTGCGGACACTTGAGGATTTTCGCGAAGCAGCGCGACAAACAGCGGTTCGAGCGCGTCGACATCATCAACGTTCAATGTGCCTTGGCTGCCCATCTCTCGAAGCAACTCG
>CAUJKL010000375.1 GCA_963204995.1 Planctomycetota bacterium
ACCGTCCGGATTCTTGGCCGGAAACGCGGTCGTGTTGTGTTCGCTCTCCAGATTCTGGCAGCGCGATACGAAGATCAGCGCACGTTGAATGGCTTCGCTGTCGGCTCCATTTCCGGCCGCTTTGAGAGCTTCGATCAGAAACGTCGTGTTCGACAGATCGGGCCGCTTGTGCGATCCGTAGCCAGCTCCGCCGTAGCCCAGATCCGACTCGGCTTTGCCTTCGTCCTCGTCCCATTGGATTCCCTTCACGAACCCATCGGCCCGTTTGAGCGTCTCGTCGTACTTTCCGTCGCGGTTGGCTTCGGTAAAGCAAAGCATCGCCAAGCAGGTTTCGTAGTTGCGATAGTTCGAGCCCGGTTGATAGATGCCGCCGTCGGGCTGAATCCGTTCGCGGATATAGGCGAGACTGGCCTCGATCCGGGGATCGGACGGCGAAACGCCATTTCGCAACAGCGAGGTGGTCACGAGCGACGTGACGCCGGGGCCTGAAAACGAACTGTACGAGCCATCACCCGCTCGGCCTTTGGTCAACAAAAAGCTGGTCGCCTTAGCCACCATCGCTTCATGTTGCCGACGCACTTCGCCGGCCGACGTACCTTCCGCCAGCAACCAAGAACCGGAGGACAGAAGTCCGCCGAGGACAATTCCAACGACATACAACCGAATGAGACGACGCATTTCTACTCTTCTCCCGTTCCGACGATGCAACCAACAATTAGTGGAACTGACTGACCAATTCAGTCGAGTACCGCGAGAATATCTTCTTCACTCATAATAAGCAGCTCGTCTCCATTCACTTCGACTTCCGTCCCGGACCAAGCTGAGAATAGGACGCGATCACCTTCGGACACTTGGTGCCCGGTCCGTTGACCATCTGGCAGCAGTTTGCCATCGCCAACCGACAGCACGCGTCCCTGCTGCGGCTTCTCTTTTGCCGAGTCAGGCAGCACGATGCCGCCGGCTGTGGTCGCTTCGGCCTCTAATCGCTTCACAACGACTTTGTCGCCTAAGGGCACTACTTTCATCCAATCGAACTCCTGTTCAAACATAACTTGCCGCGAGACGTGAATCACACGTTCTCACCTGGGCAAGTGAAAAGCTAAGCTGCGATTGTCTCACGCCATTGGCAGACATTCAAGCGTGTGACGAATCGTGAGCGACAATTTGCCGGGACCAACCTACCGGGTCAAGTTGCTTCATAGCAAGCGGGCCGCCGATTGCGGCGGGTCACGAGCCTTGATAACGTATCGCCATGTGGAAGATCCTCTTAATTGGCGCTTTCGGTGGAGCCGGCGCGATTTCCCGTTATTTGGTCACGATGTTGGCCGTGTATTGGTTCGGGACGGCATTTCCGATCGGCACCTTGGTCGTTAACGTCGTCGGCAGTTTTTTATTGGGGCTGCTGTTTTACATCGCGCAAACGACAAGCATCGTGTCTGACGAGTGGCTGCACGGTATCGGTGTCGGCTTCTTGGGAGGCCTGACGACTTTCTCGACCTTCGGTTACGAAACATACGCCCGGCTGGAAAATTCTTTGTGGCGGGGTGCCGCCGCGAATGTGCTGCTAAATCTCGTCCTAGGTCTACTGGCGGTGTGGTTGGGGATCTGTGTCGCGCGCGTCCTCATCGCACAAACTTGATTCGCGATCTTGGTTGCAGGCCAAGAATAACCGATCCTCGCAATCTACCGACTGACACGACAGGCGCGATCACTCAGGCGTTGATTGCATTCTTCCCAAATCTCCGCAATAATCGCTTCACGGTCGTTGCACATTGCACCATCGGCTCAGCTTCATTTTTGGAAGGGTATTTGTCATGGCTACGTTACGATCGCGTCTGCTGGTGGTCGCCTGTTGGTCTCTGCTCTCTGGATTGCTTCACGTGCAGAAGCTCGAGGCGCTGGCCGAGGAGAATTCCGTCAAGGTCGAACTGCTGGAGCCGGGAGCCGCGCCGCGGGCTGCGATCCGGTTACAACCGACGCCGGGGACGACCGAGACAGTCGAGATGGTGATGAAGTTGGGCCAGTCGATGACGATGAACGGCAACAAGCTTCCGAGCGTCGACGCGCCGGGCCAGAAGACGACGATCGACATCACCACTGGCGAGATCGGCCCCAATGGGGATATTCAGTTCAAATTCCAATACAAGAATATCGAGCTGGTGGAAGATCCGGCCAAGCCGTCCCCCCTGGCACCGGCGTTGAAACAGATGCTCGCGCCGCTTGTCGGCGCGTCCGGGAGCGCCGTGATTACCGATCGCGGTCTGACGAAGAAGGTTGACTTTGTAATTCCGCCAGGAGTCGCTCCGCAATTGAAAACGATGATGGACGGGATGAAGGAGTCGATGCAGCGTCTCAGTTCGCCCCTGCCGGAAGAGGCGATCGGCATCGGCGGGAAATGGCGAGTGACGCAGGTGATGACGGTCAACGGCGTACGTTTGACGCAGGTGACCGTGCATGAGTTAAAACAAGTGGATGGCCTGCGGTATACGGTCGGCATCAGCCTGACGCAGTCCGCCGAGCCGCAAGCGATCAGCCCACCGGGACTTCCCCCTGGCACGAAGATTCAACTCGATGCGCTCGACTCGCAGGGGGACGGCACGATGGTGATCCATTCCAAGTCGGTCATTCCTGCCGAATCGCAACTGCGTCTCACGTCGAACACGAAGATGAACATCGATGTGGGGGGCCAGAAGCAAGCGATGTCAATGGAGATGAAGATGGAAATGTCGGTGAGCCCCGTGGCCAAATCGACCGGCTCCGGCGAGTGATTTGTTGAAGACGCAGCCAATCCAGGCGGCGCAATCGGAAAGTCGCATCCGCTTGGAGAAGAGGAGCACATGGCAGAATGATGGAGGGCAGAATGGTCGGGGCGCGGGGGGTGTTATTTGTTGGCTACTGGCAACTCGCGGAGGTAGATGTTGGCCAACTCGATGGGGCCA
>CAUJKL010000376.1 GCA_963204995.1 Planctomycetota bacterium
GGCTTCAGCCCGGCAGTCGCGCGTACCTGCCGCCGAAATAAAGCAGTGGCAAGCCGTTGTCGCCTGCTTCACCCGCGACAATCTCGCCAATGAAGATGTCGTGATCGCCACCCGGTAGGATCTCCTTCAGCTTGCAATCAACCCAGCCGAGTGCATTATTCAAGATCGGCGCGCCGGTCACGGCGGTCGTCGTCTCCAAGTCTGAAAAGTCTTTCGGCCCCTTGAACGCAAAACGATCGGAGATCTCTTGCTGATCTTCCGATAGGATGTTCAACGCAAAGCAACCACCCTCCTCAAACTTGCTTCGCGATTGCCCTTCCTTCTGAATACACAGGATCACCAAAGGCGGATCGAGTGACAGTGACGTGACAGCGTTGGCGGTCATACCCCAGGTCTCGTCGCCGACCTTGGTGCTCGCGACGGTTACGCCGGTTGCGAACTTGCCGAGGATTCTGCGTTGTTCTTTGGCATCGAGTGTCATGATGTAGCTCCTTAAAGAGCGGTCAGCGATCAGCTTTCAGCCAAACATTTCTTAGCTGACCGCTGACCGCTGACCGCTGACCGCTGACCGCTGATCGCTCACCTCGCTGTCCAACCGCCGTCGACCGTCACCAGACTGCCGATCATATAACTTGACGCGTCGCTGGCTAGTAAGATTGCTGCACCCTGGATCTCATGCATCTGGCCCCAGCGTTCCAGGGCGACCGCACCGACGATGAATTTCTTCGTTTGCTCATCGTGTTCGATCGGCTTGTTCATCGGTGTGAGAAATGGGCCGGGGCAGATGGCGTTACACGTGATGCCGAACGGAGCCAATTCGAGCCCCAATGCGCGAGTCATCTGTACGACCGCTCCTTTGCTGGTGGCGTAAGGCGTTCGATTCGCCAGCCCGACGACGCCCAGCGTACTTGCCATATTAATGATCCGTCCATACTTGGCCGCCTTCATATGTGGGACAACGGCTCTGGCCATCAGCCAGACGCCATCCACATTCGTCCGTTCGACTTCCTGGAATTGCTCGTAAGTCAGCTCGTCGATCGGACCGCGAATGTTGATGCCGGCGTTGTTGATCAGAATGTCGATCTTGCCGAATTCTTGGAGTGTCTTTTTCGCGACGGCCTCGCAAGCGTCCTGCGATGTAACGTCAGCAGACATTGCCAGCGCGCGATGTCCGAATGCATCGGCAATCTCCTTGGCCGCCGCTTCGCCCTCCGCAGCATTTCGACTCGTCAGCAAGACATCCGCGCCTGCCGAGGCGAGTCCCGCTGCCATCGCTTGGCCGAGTCCTTTGGAGCCGCCGGTGACAATCGCCGCGCGGCCTGTCAGATCGAATAATTTGATGCCTGGAAGCATGGCAAAAGTCCTTCTAACTTGGTTGCATCGCTGGTCGAGATCGGCGACCGCAAATCGCCGCGATTCGAAGGCATCTATGATCTAGTACTACTCGACGCCGCACAAGGTGACTGACCGCCAGGCAGTTCCGTAACGCGGGAGTCGAGTTCGCGGAGTTGTATCACTCCCCCAATATCATTGCGGCATTGACAATGGTCGTGTAAATGATCATGGTTCGCACACTCCTAGAACGCTGCCTCCAGCGCCAGAGTTGGCGGGTCGTCAGTGCAACGGTATTTCGATGAATAATGTACAGCTGGCCATCCAGTTTTTCATTCAGATCGCAGTCATCCTGCTGGCCTGCCGCATTGTGGGCGCACTAGCGGCGCGTCTAGGGCAGCCGCAGGTTGTGGCCGAGATGATCACGGGAGTGCTGCTGGGACCATCGCTCTTCGGGTTACTGGCCCCAGACTGGCAGCAGTGGTTGTTTCCTTGGGACACGACTCAAACGACTCGCGATACTCAAAGCTACTTGTTTCCGGCGGCGCAGTTGGGGCTGGCACTGTACATGTTCATCGTCGGCCTGGAATTCCGCACGGACATCGTGCGTGAGAACCTCAAGTGTTCGATCGCCGTCTCGGTGGCCGGGATGGTGACACCGTTTGTGCTGGGAGCCGGCTTGGCATGGTTTTTCTTTCATCACACGCAGCTCTTTCCACCACGAACCAGTCTGTCCGAGGCCATGTTATTTCTCGGCGCGTCGATGTGCATCACGGCTTTCCCGATGTTAGCGAGGATCATTCACTTCAAGGGGCTGACGGGGACGACAATGGGGACAGTGGCGATCGGCGCGGGGGCCATCGACGACGCTACGGCCTGGTGCTTGTTAGCGGTGGTGCTGGCCAGTTTCGATCAAGACATCAGCCAAGCGCTGATCAACATCGGAGGCGGAATCGCCTATGTAACAGTAGTCCTGGTGGTGGTGCGTCCGCTGCTGGCAAAGCTCCAGCGATTTCTGATCGAGCAGGAATCGCTCTCCGACTCGGGACTAGTGATGGGGATTTCGTTGATGGCTCTGGGAGCGTGGTTTACCGACATGATCGGCCTGCACGCGGTGTTCGGTGCTTTTGTCATGGGAGCAGCCATGCCGCGCGGGGTCGTCGCCCGCGACCTGATCGCCCGCATTCAGCCTTTGTCGGTCGCACTCCTGCTGCCGCTCTTTTTTACCTATTCGGGATTGAACACCAAGATCGGGCTGCTGAATTCGCTCTATCTCTGGTTGATGTGTCTGGCAGTATTTGCCGCAGCAGTACTCGGAAAAGGCGTTGCATGTTGGTTGGCTGCGCGTTGGACGGGATTATCCAATCGCGAGGCGATGGGCATCGGCGTCCTGATGAACGCCCGCGGACTGATGGAACTCATTATCATCAATATTGGTCTACAGCGAGGCGTCATTTCCGAGGGGCTCTTCGCCGCACTGGTCATCATGGCGGTAGTTACCACTCTCATGGCGTCGCCGGTCTTCGACCGACTCGTCACCGATCAGAGTCCCGCGATCGCGAAGTGAGACGATTTTCAGCCGATGGACAAGGCCCCGACGATTTATGAGCATCTAGGACGACACTCTGCGCCACGATCGCGAAGCCCGTCAGTCGTTCGTCGGCGCAATGCCAAGTGTGGCTCTGCTCGGTGAGCGAATCCATTGCGTTTCATCATCTAGCCCGGAGCACCCGCGATGAGGCACTGGCAAAGCCAAGTGGCACACGGACGGTGCCAGCCTGCCAGCCTGCCGACGTTTATTGATTTGTGATTGAAAGACTGGTAACATGCTGCCATGCTCGAAGCACCACGATCCGGCGAAGAAGTCGGCGGGCTAGACCGCGCACGCCTTCTGTCGGAAAGTCTCGAACGCTACGACATGCATCTGTTTTGTTACTTGGCATCCGCTCGTGTAAATCGCTGTGAGCATGAGTGAATCGACCGCGAATCAAAGGAGACCTTGGCATGAACGTGAAGTGTCGGAGTTGCGGATTGCTGTTGTCTATTGAAACTCAGCCGCCCGCCCGCTCGCAAGTATTCACGTGTCCAAGTTGCAAGTCAGAGTTTTCGCTCGACCCGTCGTCGACACCCATAAAAGCGCCGGCACCCGTTGCTCCCCAGGCGATTCCCACGTTCCAATGTGCGGCAAGTTCACCGAGCGTTCAAAACGTCAACCATGCGGGCACACAGCAGGTTGCTGCTTCCACTTTTTCGACCCCGCCCCCCACAATCATTCCGAATGTTGTAAGTACCGAAACGACACTTGGGGTGCGAACCGAGCCGCAACTCCCGATCAACGACCGACAGCCTGGAAGTCGCCTGCCGCTGCGAATGACCGTGGTGGCGGCGTGTGTAGTTATCGCAATGATCATCGCGGGTGCGGCATTTTTCGTCGGAAGTCTATTAACTGTCAGAGACTCCGTTAAACCTGCCACTGTCGGTCCCGCCTCCACACTGCAACGACCCGCCAATGATTCAGCCGGATTTCAACCAAGCGGGGCGGTCAATCATCCACAACCGAACTTCGTGACGACAGATACCGAGAATCGCTCGAGTTCAAACAGCTTCGAAGCAAGGGAGGTGGAGAGCCTGCGCAGTGAAAAGAAACGACTGGAGGCGGATATTAAAGAGCTTGAACGGTTAAAGGAAGAGAAGCGAAAGCTCGAGGACGAGATCAAGAATCTGATTTCTACCCGCGATACAATGCAAGCGTGGACGAAGGTCGATTTAGTCTTGTGCAATCCAGGTCACTTTACCGTCGGATTAGTCAATAAACCAGGATCTCCGATTGTGATGTTACTTGAGGCCGAAGGCGAGCTCGCAGTCGCCGCGCGCTTTATCGCACAAAAACACGGCATACCAGACTTCTCGATGGCTGCGGAGTTAGCGCGAAATCTGTATCGGAAATATGATCCAGGCGATTCTGTGTCGGACATTGATCGTGAAACACTCGACCTATACTGGAAATCGGAACACAAGTTACTCCCTGTTGGCCGAGATGCACCGATCGAATTTGTGGTATTTCGCGACGCTCGAACAAAGCGGGGCCGGCTTGGGATTTTTGAAAAGATTGATTCCGATAATTCGCTGGTGATGTGGTCGATTGCATCGTCACACGAGATCGTGAGGCCGGAGCATGTTTATCCCGGTTCAGCTCGAAAAGGGAGTGCAGATGATCTGGACTACCTCCTCGCAGATTCCGAGTTTTTTGATAGCTGCTTGATTCGAGTGGTTCAGACGCTGCAATCCGACGCGGGAAGAGCGGTTCATTCGTTTATCCCCACAATTGCGGTTGAAGTGCAAGTCGATGTTGATGGTCTGTCGCGCGGCTTAAGAGATTCACAGCAGATTTGGTTGGATCACAGTTTTTCGCTCAATTCCGCACAAGCGGAATCCCACTCGCTTGGTACGGTTGCCAAATATCTTGAGGACGAAATCATAGCCCGTCTCAGTGTTATTCCAGGGATTCGACTGATGGAACGCGAGGACATGGCTACTGTGATCCGCGAACTCCCAACTCGAGATTTCGTGATCGAATATCTGGTTGGCCGGACACTGCAAGTATCTGCGAGAAAATCCACGCCGACTTTTGGTGAGATGTTCCGTGAGTCCCTTGCTGCCGCCGGGGTACAGCAACTCGGTCAGTTGATCAAGGTGGAACAGTTTCGTCAAGCCTGTCCCGTGAGTGCCTGCCTAATTGTCGAGCTGAAACCGCCTATCTCAGGCGGAATGTACCACGTTTCGATGCGGCTAGTCGATGCCCGAAGTGGAGAAATAATCTGGGCAGAAGATGGAGAACGCCAACTCGCGGCTCCAGGCGAATACTATTCGCTTCAAAGCGGCGAGCCTGTCCAAATGGGTTTCAAAGTCCCGCAGGATCAGTCCGCTGCCTATGAAACTCAACGGATATTCGATACTGGCTTGAGGGATGCTCGGTCACCTCTCGTCCTACTCGAAAAAGTGGAGACAGATTCGGTTTCAATCCGTCCACTTTTTTCCGTCTTTTCCACACGCGTGCCACGGTCTGCAATTTCCTCAGTCACACGCTTAAGTGACCGTAAGTCCATGTTGGAGGATTCTGACAAGTTGAGGTATCTCGTTCATCGCGTCCGCGGAGCAGTGGTTCCACCTGCGGGCCGTGTTACCGTTAGCGGTGACATTGCAACGATTGACCTTGGTACAAGACATCATATTCAGGAGGGACAGCGATTCAAGGTGCTTAATGGTGTTCGGACGAATGATGGTGTACCGCGGGCTCGGGCTGTGGATCTTGTCGCCACGCAGGTCGATGCTGATCGGTGTATCACGAGCATTATCCGAAACGGAGTCTGGCCCAATGAGCAAACTATTTCGACCGATGATATTGCAGTATTGCGTAGCGCCCACCTTCCGGTCGTTCGTGTTCCTCCACTCATTATGGTGACGGTTCCACCAAGAATCGCAACGAAGCTCCGATACAATTTGAGTCCGGCGCGCTCGCTACAGTTAAATAAGCAGGGTAGCTTGGTTGCTGAAACAGTCCGGTCCTGTTTAGTCAAAGGTCTGACAAATCTTAATATCTCCGTAGTCGATGACGCTGAAGGGGCGCAACGTGCGACATCGAATCCAGTTAGACCGAGTAGGACGTTGGGATTCAACTTAGAGGGCACGGGCTCATCACAACGCGCGACATCGAATCCGGTTAGACCGAGCAGCCCGCCGACAGGAATTGTCAGCCACGAAATAGTGGGTGAGATTGCTCTCACTGAAATCGAAGACGTCTACGACTTCAAATGGCAGGTTCGGCTTGTTGGGTCACAAGAGGTGCTTTTGACCCTTGATACTTCGAAACTGAAAATGAACTTGGGAAAATGACCGATTGTCAGAGGGCGGGATCATCCGAGCCACCGTGCTTACGTGGAACGATGTGTTCGATCTGTAGTCGTGCCAACGGCGAATCGTCCTGTTGCCTGCCGCAGTATTCACAGCAGTCTGCAGCTCGTTGCCGGACCAAGGTTCGCGTAGCAGCGTCCATTAGTCGTCTGGACTCGCCAGAACCAGTCGAGCCTTGGCTTGAATAATTGCCACACAATTGTTGGCTCGCACATAACCTTCGTATTCGGCTCGTTCGGAGAGCGACAACTCGCCTTCATTGCATTTGTCTGCGAGTTCCTCGATTCGCTGCTGGAGCGATTCGTCCGCTCGGTAATCAAGCACGGTACGAGCCTTGTCCGTCGACAAGATCATCTTGAGGACCGGATCGATGCCGCGATCAAAAGCGTTGTTCTGTGCTGTGCTCATGCCACTAGTATATCCTGCAACAAGTCGGCCCGACTATCCCTTTCGCCGCAGGTTGTCTTTCGGACACATATAAGTGAGCTTGCTCGTAGGCCGGAACCAGGCTTTGCGCAGCTCCGGCAATTGCGCGACTTGGGGCACATGCCGGAACTGCGAAGACTTGTTCCGGCCTACGAAGCTGCCGAGTCCGCTCTTTCCAAGCAGCGGTCGATGCGGGCGAGGCAGCGGTCCTTGCCGAGAATCTCCAAGGCCTCGAACATGCCGACGCCAACGCCCTTTCCCGTCACGGCAACTCGTAACGCATGAATGATGTCGCCGATCTTGATCTCTTTCGACTCGATGAACGACCGCAACGCGGCTTCGCATGTCGCGTGGTCGAAGGGTTCGGTGTCGGCCAAGAGAGCTCGGAAGCCTTTCAACAATGCCGCAGCACCTTCCGCGCGAACTCGCTTTTCGAATGCCTTCTCGTCGTACTGTAGTTCCGCGTCGGCGACGAAGAACTCGTCAAATTCCAAGATGTCTCCCGCCGTCTTGAGGCGGTCACCGGCTGCTTCGACGATCTTGGTTAACAAGGGGGCCGTGTCGCAGGGAGGCGGCGACGCGACGAAGCCGGCCTTTTGAAGAAAGGGCACGACTAGTGCGACCTTTTGTTTGATCGGCAACTGCTGCATGTGTCGCATTTGAAAGGCAGACAGCTTCTGTGGATCGAAGCTTGCTGGCGAATTGTTGACCCGTTCCAAGGAGAAGTGCTGAATCATCTCATCGCGAGTGAACTCCTCGGTCTTGTCGTCCAAGGACCAACCCAACAGCAACAAGTAGTTGATAATGGCATGGGGCAAGTAACCGACTTCGCGATAAAAATCGACGATGACAGGATTGAACGTGTCTGCCGAAGTCTCGTGACCGATTTTCGCCGCAATGGCGTTGCCGTGATCGCAGAGGCTCTTGAAATCGCGATTCTTGAGGTACTTGTCGAGCTTTCGTTTGCTGATCTTTGCCGTGCCGCCGGGTTCGGCAACGTATGGCAAATGAGCGTACTCGGGCAACTTACAGCCCAGCGACTGCGCGATGAAGATCTGTCGCGGCGTGTTCGATAGATGCTCCTCGGCGCGAATTACGTGCGTGATTTCAAAATCCGCATCGTCGACGACGCTGGCCAGATGATACAGGCATGAACCGTCTCCGCGCTGGATGACGTGATCCTGTTCCTTGGCCCAATCGAAAGCGACGTCGCCCCTGATCAGGTCATGAAACGCACACTTGCCTTCGCGGGGCATCTTCAAACGGACGACGAACTGGCGGCCTTCGGCTTCGAATGCGGCGGCTTGTTCGTCGGTTTCCGCCATCCAACGGCGGCTGTAAACGAAATCGCGTTTCTCCTTTTCGGCAGCGCCCCGCTCCGCCTGCACCTCTTCGGTCGTGGCATAGTCGCGATAGGCGAAGCCCGTGTCGAGCAGCTGTTTTGCAGCCGCTTGATGTCGCTCGCTGCGTTGCGATTGATAGTAGGGTGCATGAGGACCATCCACTCCCGGTCCTTCATCCCAATCGAGCCCGAGCCAACGGAATCCTTCCAGAATTGGTTCGAGCGCGGCTTCGACATTGCGTTGCTGGTCGGTATCGTCGATCCGCAGGATGAACTGGCCGCCGTGTTTGCGAGCGAACAGCCAGTTGAACAAAGCGGTGCGAACTCCACCGATGTGAAGATAGCCCGTGGGGCTGGGAGCGAAGCGAGTGCGAACGGTCATGTGATACGAGTGCCTGAAGGTGCAGCGACGGCCTAAAGAGTGTCGTTGTACTCTTTGAACGTGATGAGTGGCAAGGCAGTCGTCCGCTAGCGATTATTCCTCGCTGTCGTCATCTTGCCGCTGCTCGCGCCGATCCAGCTTGCGAAGGCGTCGCCGTTCCGCCTTCGACAGGGGGCGGTTGCTGTCCGTCGAATTCTCAATTGCCGCTGGGCGGACTGTTTTCTGGACGGACTGCTTGCTGATGGTGGGGACGGTGGCAGGCGCTGGTTCGGGCGTGGGCTTCTCGTGCGCGGCATCGACTCGTACGTTCTTCGTGCCGACGGCTGCCTGGCGGCGCGACGAGGCACGAGTTTTCTTGGGTTCGCTCTCGTCCGTAACGACGGGTTTGGTGCGACTCGCGCGGCGCGTGCCTTGGGCCTCCTGATAGACGTGTCGCCCGTACAAGACGACCGAGTAGACGAGGCAAAAATGCCCGGACAGCAGCGCTGCTGAACTTGCGATCACACGAGCCAAGTCCAACGTGCTTAAAGCCGGATGGAAACGGGTAGCGAGGAACCCAATATACGAGCCAGCGGACAGGCATAGAAATGTTGTGGCAATGCGTGAGCCGCGCACTTCGATGACGAGCCGGATCAAACAGGCGGCAACGGCAAACCCGACGAGCATGCAGGGCCAGATGGCTCCGTCGCCGACCAAGGTTTTTCCCGTGAGCTGAATCATGGCAGGTTGGAGGACTGCATGTGCCCCGGTTGCCGCGTCGAAACTGGCGACGACGAAACACGCGGTCGCCCACTGCCACATGCGATAGCGACCACGATAATCGTCGAGTCGATGTCGCCGGATCAGGTAGACCAATGCCGATGTGATGGCACCGATCATGAGTATCAGCGAAGCGAACCAATTCGCGATACTGCCGCGTCCCGTCAAATCGAGCACTGCGAGGGACGTTTGAAATGGCTCGGGCAAGCCGACAAAGAGTCGTGCGTACAGCAGTTCAATTCCTGCGATGGCGAGTCCGCCGCCAAGGAATAAGGCCACCAGCGTGAGAGGTCGTTGAGGGAGGAGCGATGTAAGTGGTGCTTGACGTTGGGCGGATGCCGCATCCGAGTAGACACGCCCATCCGCTTCGTCGCGACTTTGACTCGCGTCGCTGGCCTGCACCGCCTGCGGATCGGTCTCTGCCAGCATCTCTTCCCGAAAGACACGCCGTCGTCTGTCGTCGCCCTGACCATTCTGTCGAAACTGCATAACCTTTCTACCGCCTAACTTGAAGAGCGATTCCTTTCACTCTCGCACGCGAGAACGCAACACTTAAAACTTCGGCAGACTCGAGGTGCGAACTGTACTGGCAAGTGATGGAACACGCATACGTCGCCTGGCCCTACGATCGCCAATAATCCCGCAACTCGACGCAACCGTTAAGGTCGATGGATGCCTGCCAAGTGCTGTGACCGGCCACGGGCACCTGCTGGCAACACCATCACCATCGCTACGATCCCCACGATTTGCACATTTGCCTTATCTAATGTGGTTGGCCTTGTTTGACCTTACTAGTGGCGCAACCTACGTTTGTGAGGCTTCCATCGCAGATGGCCGCCGGAACGTTCTTGGTACAACCAACGGCAACCGCGAGAGACACCGCAACGTCATCTCGCTTTGGATCGCGTTTATTAGTTATGGATTCGCATCACACACCGACATCCCCTGCTCACTTGGACGCATCACGGCGAGCGAAAGACGCCGAGAATCGCCTGGCGGCTCTGTCTTTGTTACTCGATTCGATCGACAACAACGCGACCACCGACCCACTGGCCACAAAGACGAAGCAAAGTCCCCACGAATCGCAGCTGGTGATGGCTCGACTGGGAATGGCGAGCAGCCTGTTTATCGCCCTGCGAGCCAAGCACGGTCCGACCTCAGCCCACTGTTTGCGAGTTGCACTCGGAGCATCGTCATGGGCGATGGCGATGAAGCTGCCGGAATCGTTGCGCGACGACATCGAAGTGGCCGCACTATTGCACGATGTTGGCAAGATTGGAGTCCCGGACCATGTCTTGTTGAAGCCAGGAAAGCTCGACGGCGAAGAACTGCTCTTGATGGAACGACATCGGCAGCTTGGCTGCGAGATCCTGTCTGGCTGTTGTACCTCGAAGAATGTCCTCGATATCGTTCAGTACATCCCAGGCTGGTACGACGGAACGAAGCACGGTTTCGATCGGCAGGGAGAAGAACTTCCGCTGGGAGCCCGGATCGTCGCGATCGTCGATGCCTTCGACGCCATGACGACCGATCATGTCTACCGTCGGGCGATGTCTCGCGAGCGTGCCGTCGCAGAATTGTTCCGGTATTCTGGGACTCAGTTCGATCCTCAACTCGTTAAACGGTTTTGCGATCTGATGAGCCAGGACGAAGTTCAGTTCACCGAAACCGTGGCTCGTCGTTGGCTGCAGCAGATTAGCATTGATGCCTCCGACCGCTACTGGTCACTTTCCGATGTCACTCCCGGTAAGACTTCGGATGCGCAGCAAACAACCGCACCATATTACGAACGGCTGCTCGATAGCATGCACGACGCGGTGATCTTTGTCGACGAAAAGCTACGCGTCACGGTCTGGAATCGTGCCGCAGAGCGGTTGACGGGTATCACCGGGCACAGCATTGTCGGCAACATCTGGACACCGGATTTGGTTCGGCTCAAAGACGAGCGTGGAAAGTCGATACCCGACGAGGAGTGCCCGATCAAACACGCCATGAAATCAGGTGCCCAATCGTTCCGTCGATTGACGCTGCTGGGCAAGGGCAAAGATCGTGTCTCGGCAGACGTTCATGTCACGCCGGTCTTGCGCGCCGACGGAACTGGCAAGGGAGCGACGATTATACTGCACGACGCGTCGTCGCAGATCACGTTGGAGGAACGCGTCGAATCCTTGAACGAGAGAGCAACGCAAGACCCACTGACGAAGTTGGCGAATCGTGCGGAGTTCGATCGCGGCTTGGAGGTATTCGTCGGGACCTACCACGAACAGGCTGAACCGTGTTCGATGATCATGTGTGACATCGATCACTTCAAGAAGATCAACGACGTTCACGGGCATCAAGCCGGCGATGATGCGCTGATTCTGTTCGCGCGGATTCTTCAAGGGCACGCTCGTAGCGGTGATCTCGTGGCACGCTATGGCGGCGAAGAGTTTGTTGTCCTGTGCGCCGACTGTGACAATGCGACGGCAACTCGTCGGGCGGAATCGTTGCGACGCGCCGTTTCGGAATTTGCACAACCTTCGCTTGGGAACAAGTGTGTTACCGCGAGTTTCGGTGTTACGGAGGTTCAGGGCGGAGATACACCCGAGACCTTTCTCAATCGAGCGGATCGGGCGCTATTGCAGGCCAAAGCGAATGGCCGAAACATGGTTGTCCAATTGGGCACTGGGATTGGCGATGACCGACGAAACGCGAAGACCTCCAGCTGGCTTGCCTGGTTCCAATCCTCCCCGGCGGAAGAGCTGTTGTCCCGTCGATTAGTCACCGTCGTGCCGATGAAAGTTGCCGCAGAGAAATTGCGTGGATTCGTAGCCGATCATAAAGCGCAGATCTTGGACGTCCAAGGCAATTGCGTCACGGTGAAGATTGATGACGCACTGGCCGGATTCGCCAATCGCCAGAGCGATCGACCAGTCCCGTTTGTGTTGGAACTGACATTCGAGGAAGAGAAGAACGACAGTGGTCAGCGTGGCGCGAGCAGTCAGCAGCGGACTGTGATCCACGTCATCGTTCGTCCACGTCGTCCGCGAGATCGACGTCGAACCGACATGCTCGAGCGAGCTCGGCAGCTGTTAGTCAGCGTCAAGTCGTACTTAATGGCTCACGATTACACGGAAGAGGCACCCCAACCCCACGCTGACGATGCGCGAGATCGTGGTCCGAAGAAACCCAAAAAGATC
>CAUJKL010000377.1 GCA_963204995.1 Planctomycetota bacterium
CACTTTCGACTGTTGAAGTGTGCGAGGATGTGGGCGGGCAGAGCGACCCCGCCGTCCCAGCCGGACCGTTTGAGCGACTTCCACCGGTCGAGCCGGGCCCGTCAGGACCGTTCGAACGGCTCCCACCGGTCGGCCCGTCAGGACCGTTTGAGCGACTTCCCCCAGTCGATCCCGATTCCGGCCCATCGGGACCCTTCGAGCGCCTTCCACCGGTGGTCCGCCCGCCCTTCGAGCGTCTTCCGCCAGTGGAATCCGGGCCGTCAGGGCCCTTTGAGCGCCTTCCGCCGGTGGAACCGCCTTTCGAGCGTCTTCCATCGGTAATAGTACTACCGATTGAGCGCCTTCCCCCAGTTGAAACGGGGCCATCGGGCCCTTTCGAGCGGCTTCCGCCGGTAATCCGCCCGCCCTTCGAGCGTCTTCCGCCGGTGAACGCAGGTCCGAGTGGCCCATCAGGGCCAAGAGTAGTTCCGAACCCGGTTGATCCGAGTGGTCCTAGCGGCCCGTCAACACCACCAAGAGTAGTTCCGAACCCGTTGGATCCGAGCGGTCCTAGCGGCCCGTCAACACCAACACTCGTCCCTAATCCGCTCGGGCCAAGTGGTCCGTAAGGCGACCGATTCGAAAATTGGTATATTCGTTTGCTCACGCTGTCGTTACCTTTTGCGAAAGTAACGGCAGATATTTGCGTATTAGGAAGCAGCCAGAACGTCTGGACTAATCGTGTCCCACTTTCCTGATAGATTGAACGCCAGATGGTCGATCATCGTCGTCCTGGCTTTGCTTGCGTGCTGTACATGTTCTTTTGCTTCGGAACATGTTGCCGCCGAACTTGCGGAGAGAGCGACAGTCGCGATTCGAGCAGGGGATTTGACGTCGGGAATTTCATTGCTACAGGAGGCAATCGAATCAGATAAGAATCGAGAACGTCTGGAGACCATCGGCGCTGGAACTACGCTCACTCCCTCTGCTCTGGCACATGGACGTGAGCAGTTTCAACAAATGGCTCGTGACCGTCCAAAATTGCTCGAGCGAAGCGGGACGGACGGGTTCGACGTACTGACGGATTGGGTAACAACGAGACTCGCAGGGCAAGGGTATAAATTCGTGGTGTATTGGGACAACACCCGACCCTCTGATCAGGAATTTGGCCATGTCGCCGACAGTCGCCCCCCCTACGGTAATGAACGAGCGATCATTCGCATATCCGATGTCTATCCCTCTGGCCCTCAAGCAGGGCAGCAACTCACAAGCGAGAAACTGTGGGTCGCCTTAGTATATGAGCTCCTCAACCTCTCCAATGCCGAAGGATTTCAACGCGCATATTATCGCACATTGGAAGGAAAGTTGTCCCGGACTGACTTCGTAACAGAGTTCTTTCGACTTGAGCACAGGGCAGTGCAGCTAACTCAGGAGTTCTACGCCACCGTCTATTTGCCGTGGGCTCAGACATCGCAAGCGAAGACCGATCCAACGCAATGGTACGTCTCTAGCAGCTTCTGGTGGCAAGCCGCAGATGAGACACTTGACGGGTTCGCGTTCGACTCTGGCTATCCCTGGGGAGACTATGGCACCCAATTCGATCGTGTTAGGCGTCAGGCTTCTGCTCTGCCCAGGATGTCAGCTTTGCAGGACGGATCATTACGACCAAGTCAACATGCGAGTCAAGCAGTGACTGCGCTTCACCGTGGGGATAATGAAGCAGGATTGTCACATCTTCTTGAAGGCATCGCATTGCGACGTAAACGTTCTGGGCGTGAGGAGTTCGAAAGTACTCCGCCAGTGGTTAGTGCATCCGCACTATCGCATGGACAGCAGCAGTTTGAGCGGTTGTCGGCAGATCGCCCAGTGTTTCTACAACACTCAGGCAAGGACGGTTTTGATCGACTACGTGATTGGGCCGTACACCGTTTTGCCGGTAACGGAACCGACATGATGGTCAATTGGGACGACGCAGAGCCGGTAACTGTAGCCTTGGGCCACATTGCAGAGCACACGGTATCAGATGGCCGAACTCGTGGTTCATTGCGCATCGCAAGGATACATCGTACTGGAACAAGTACGGGGCAACCGTTGTCGTTTGATGCAGCATGGAGTTCGCTAGTCTTCGAACTCCTCAACCTATCGAATGTTTCTGAATTTAACCGTCTGGAACGGTCTGTCTTGCATGGACGGCTGTCCCGCGCGGACTACGTGACGGAGATGTTTAAACTTGAATACCGCGCCGTTGAGCTGACGCAAGAATTCTATGCGAACCACTTTCTCCCTTGGGCCATTCGTGCAGGTATTCCGTCAAGCCCAGAATCCTGGTATTTGACGGGGGATGTATGGTGGACGAGTGCGGAAGAGGCTCTCGACCTATATCCCTTTAGTCGCAGCTATCCTTGGGGTTACTACGGAAGAGTTTTCGATAGTATTCGTAACTCACCCGGAGCACATCCAAGGAACTCTTCTCAAAAACGTGGCGTAGCGACGATCGGTGCAAATCCACTAAGTCGAGGCGACTAGGGCGTGCGCCATCACTCCCATTGCAAAGTGATGGCATCTTCCCGAATCGCGTTTGTTTTCGCAGATCACCTCCCGTAATGAAGCTCTTTATCCTCGGCGTTCCGTTCACACAAACGACACTAGAATTTACCACCTGCCCCTTCACGATGAAGGCGTGGAACTGGTGTCGTATGTTTCGCGAGCGCGGGCATGAAGTGATTCACTTGGGCGTGGAAGGCTCTGATCCCGACTGCTGTGAACATGTCTCCGTTGTTGATCGCGACTACTGGAGGCGGCTGTACGGGCATCCGGGAACAAAGCCGTACAATACGCGGCTCGACGGCGAGTTTGAACAATATCATGCTCACTATGCCGCTAACGTGATCAATGCGATTCGTGAGCGCGTAGACAAGCCGTACGAGGCAATCGTTTGCGCCACTTGGGCCGGTGGGCAAGAGATCGCTGCCAAGACGCTGGACCAGTTTGTGATCGAAGCGGGCATCGGTTATCGCCATACGTGGGCCAAGTATCGAGTCTTTATATCCTACGCTTGGATGCACTTTCACTTCGGATTAGAGGGGCGAATCGACGGTAATCGTTGGTATGATGTAGTCATTCCCAATCCGATCGATCCGCAAATGTTTGACTATCGACCCGACGCGAAGCAAGACTACTTCTTGTTCTTGGGCCGGCTGAATGATGACAAGGGCGTTGCCGTCGCAATCGACGTCGCGAAACGTGTGGGGCGAAAGATCCTCATCGTTGGTCCCGGCGAACCTGAGCGTTTCTTGGCCGGCAACCCGCACGCCGAGTATTTGCCGCCCGTTGGGGTCGAGCAACGCAGAAAGTTGATGTCGGAGGCAGCGGCGTTTCTTTGCCCTACACAGTACATCGAGCCGTTCGGTAATGTTGCGTTGGAAGCTCAAATCAGCGGCACTCCCGTGATATGTACCGATTGGGGCGGCTTCTCGGAAAACGTGCAGCATGGGTTTACAGGCTATCGTTGTCGGACGATGGAGCAGTTCGTTTGGGCTGCAAACAACATTGATCACATTCGCCCTGAAGTCTGCCGCGAATGGGTATTGAATAACTATTCGATGAATCGAATCCGCCTGATGTTCGAAGAGTACTTTCAAAGCGTTCTCGACCTTGGCCGCGGCGGATGGTATGAGGAACGCCCCGAACGTAACAACTTAGACTGGCTGCAAAGATCGTATCCTGTTTGATTGGAGCGCGTCTATTGCTTCCGACGGGCCGTGGGAGTTGCCGTTACTGGCTGGCGTAGGAACCGCGTGCAAAAGTGGGCACCCAGCGTTGCCAGCGCTGCGCGAGTTGCGACGAGTCCATACGTAATTCGGCTTGAAGTGCTTGCTCCATCGACTCGCCCTGCCCAAGGTCATCGAGGATTCTCAGAATTCGAAAGAAGTTAAAGACGGACGGGACGCTAACCTGCCAACGAGGGTGCAATTCTTCTTGGCGTAACGAATTGTTCGAGGGCTTCCATTTCAGATTTGCCGCCGACGATCAACGGCGTGCGCTGGTGAATCTCTGTGGGCTCAATCTCCATGATTCGCTGAGTGCCAGAACTCGCACGACCACCAGCTTGCTCGGCGATAAACGCCACAGGGTTCGCCTCGTACAATAAACGGAGTTTTCCTTCGGGGTTCTTGTCGGTCGGCGGGTAAAGGAACACACCACCACGCAGCAGCGTGCGATGAAAGTCCGCGACCAGCGAACCGATATACCGCAGAGCGTAGCGTCGACCCATGCCTCCGCTACGGAGATGACGCAAGTAGTTTTGATAGGGCTCAGGGAAGGTGTCCCAATACGCATCGTTAGACGAGTAGTAAGTGCCTTGCTCGGGCATGCGGATGTTCTCGTGGCTGAGCACGTAGGCACCGAAGGATGGATCGAGTGTGAAGCCATGCACACCCTGCCCAGTCGTGTAGACCATCATCGTTGACGAACCGTAGACGACATAACCAGCCGCGAGTTGCTTCATACCCGGTTGCAGGCAAGCTAGTGTCGGGTCGTCGCAACTCTTCACACCTTCGGGCATCGCCAGGATCGAGAAGATTGTCCCGACGCTGACGTTCACGTCGATGTTCGATGAGCCGTCCAACGGGTCGAAGATGACGACGTACTTTCCTGGACCATCGCGACCGTCAAACGTGATCGCTTCTTCGCTCTCTTCCGAGGCGATGACCGCGACGTTCTCTCGCACACCCAAGCAGTGTACCAACGCTTGATCGGCATAGACGTCCAGTTTTTGTTGCATTTCGCCCTGGACATTAATACCACCTGCCGCACCGATCACATCGAGCAAGCCCGCTCGTCGGACACGTGCCTCGGTCATCTTGGTGGCCAGCGTGATCCCGGACAGCAACCAGGAAAAGCTCCCCGTCGCATGCGGTGAATGCTTGCGTTGCTGGTGCAGGATATGCTGTTGAATTGTGACGATCATCGGGTCTGCTTTGCTGGCGTTGAGTGCTTGCGATTTCATGTCGATGCCTTTCACAAAAGCGACATCGCGATTTCAATGCAAACAACATACCGAGGACGGTTTGTTCACCGTGCTTGCGTGAACCGAACGCGCTAACGTCGGGTGAGTGCGTGGGCCGTCCGAGGCTCGCACCGGGAGCGTTTCTATTTGGCAGGAGGCTACTTTCAACCCACCTTGCTGCATTTCCCAGCGTAGCCGGTATTAGGCTCGTGCTTTAGCGCGGGTTTTCACTTCGCCAATTGCGACCACAATACGCCCGCGGCGATCGCAGACCCAATCACACCCGCGACATTCGGTGCCATGGCGTGCATGAGTAGGAAGTTCGTTGGATCTTCTTCCTGACCAATAATGTGTGCGACGCGCGCGGAATCAGGCACGGCCGAAACGCCCGCGGCACCGATCAGCGGATTGATCTTGTCGATCAGAAAGAGATTCATGAACTTCGCGAACAACACGCCGCAAGCAGTGGCGACCGCAAAGGAGGCCGCGCCGAGTACGAAGATCAAGATCGATCTGGCTTGCAGAAAGTGCTGTGCGTTGGTGCTCGCGCCGACACAGAAACCGAGCAGCATCGTCACACTATCGATCATGGCCGAACGTGCCGTCAGTGCCAGTCGATCGGTTACCGTGCATTCCTTCAGCAGGTTACCGAAGAACAGCATGCCGATCAGTACAACCGCTCCCGGTGCCAGCAACGTGCAAATCAAGAACGCGGCAATCGGGAATACGATCCGCTCCTGCCGGGATACTTGGCGGGATGGTTTCATACGAATCAAACGTTCCTTTCGCGTCGTCAACAGCCTCATGATGGGCGGTTGAATCACCGGCACGAGCGCCATGTAGGAGTATGCTGCGATGGCGATCGCTCCCAGCAGGTCAGGTGCCAGTCGCGATGACAAGAAGATGGCGGTGGGGCCGTCCGCACCGCCGATGATACCGATCGCCCCGGCCTCCTGCGGCGTGAAGGCCAGTGCCAGCGCACCGAGATAGGTCAAGAAAACGCCAATCTGGGCTGCCGCACCCAACAGGATCAGCTTGGGGTTGGAGAGCATCGTCGAAAAGTCGGTCATCGCCCCAATACCGAGGAAAATCAGCGGAGGATAGACACCTTTCTCGACCCCGAAATAGAGATATCTCAGCACCGTGCCGTCGTCGTACACGCTGAGCGACATGCCTGCTACCGAGGGGATGTTCCCCACGATGATTCCGAAACCAATCGGCACCAGCAGCAGCGGCTCATATTCCTTAGCGATTGCTAAATAGATGAAGCCAATGCCGATCACGATCATGATCACATTCCCAGCTTCGATCCCGGCAAAGGCCGTTGCCTCGAACAACTGGCCAGCCTTCATACTCAAGTATTCAAGAGCGGTCATCGATCATCCTGTGAGTGGGCGACCAAGGGCATCGTCAGCGGCCTCGGTGGTGGACGCGGTGCGATTGGTGGTGTTGGGTGCGGCCTTCGTGCGACCAGCCAAGATCGGCGGGCGTCAGTCCGCGGATCTTCACGATGCGATGCGGTGTGCTCATGGTTTCCGCGACGGCGGCTGCGATAACAACCAGAATCTCTGGCGAGATTTCCTGGTCGGCAAGCACTTGCTGAGCCACGGACGGCTTCGAGGCCTTCGCAACCGTCCCACTGAGCAGGCGTGGAAGCAGCGTGATAAACAATACAATCAACGACAATGCGACGAACACGACGAGTACACCCATGACGGCAAGCGGGATACCGTAGTCCTCGAATAACGGGGACAAGGTGAACTCGATCAGTGGACGACTGTCTTGCTGGGCGAGAAGCATCTCATTCACTCCAGCACCACAAGCACGTGCGATTCTTGAACCGAATCGCCTGCCTTGACGTCAACACTCTTGACACATCCGGCGACCGGCGCGGTGATCTGGTTCTCCATCTTCATCGCTTCGAGAACGACCAACGGCTGTCCCTGCTTCACCGTGTCTCCAGGCTTCACTAGTACCGACTTGATCGTGCCGGCCATCGGACTGGTCACGGCTCCTGCGTCCATGGGCAGCTTAGGCTTAGCCGCTGTAGCGTTTGGTGTTGCCTGTGCAGGCGCGGCCTGCGTTTGGACGGACGCAGGCGAAATCTGATACGGGTCCGCTTCGGTTAAGTCCTCGACCGTGACATCGTACGATTTGTTCTCAATCGTAATACGAAGTTTTTTCATAGGGGAATCAGTCCATGTTTCTTGGGTGGACGGGTTTCACTCTTGGTTAACGTATTGCGTAGGGCCAGCGAGATGACACATCGCGTCCGAGCGGGCGAGATGACATCGGTAATCATCCCATGCGAGGCGGCCATATAGGGTGAGGCAAATCGAGCGCGATATTCATCGATGAACTGCTGGCGTGTCGCCGCTTTGTCTTCGGCCTCGGCGATCTCTTTCCGATACAGAACGTTAACGGCTCCTTCCGCTCCCATCACCGCGATCTCCGCCGTAGGCCAAGCGAATACCATGTCCGCCCCCAAGTCACGGCTGCACATGGCCAGGTAAGAACCCCCGTATGCCTTGCGCGTGATCACCGTAATCTTCGGCACGGTAGCCGCCGAATAGGCGAACAGCATCTTCGCACCGTGGCGGATGATGCCGCCTTGTTCCTGAGCAACACCTGGCAGAAACCCGGGGACGTCGACCAACGTCAAAATCGGAATGTTAAATGCGTTGCAAAAGCGAATGAAACGAGCGCCTTTGTCGGAAGCATCGATGTCGAGCGTGCCTGCTTTCACATTCGGCTGATTGGCGATGATGCCAACGACCACACCGTCCACGCGGGCGAAGCCGACGATAATATTCGGGGCGAAGTCGCGATGAACTTCCAGAAAGCAGTCTTGATCCACAATCCGCTCGATCACATCGTACATGTTCATCGTGCCCTTGGGGTCTTCGGGCAGGAGTTCGTTCATCGACTCATCGGGATCGAGACAGAGTTCGTCGACCGGCGCGTGGGGCGGGTTCTCGACATTGTTCGACGGCAGATAGGACAACAAGTTCGTGACGATCTGCATGGCGTGGCGATCGTTCTCGGCGACAAAGTGAACATTGCCGCTGATGTTGGCATTCGCCGACGCGCTGCCGATCTCGTCCATCGTACAATCGACGCCGGTCGCGGCCTTGATCACTTGCGGGCCGCAAATGAACATGCTGGTGTTCTCTCGCGTCATGATCAGGAAATCCATCAGCGCGGGCGAGTACGCCGCTCCTCCCGCACAGTTCCCCGCGATGACTCCGATTTGCGGGACGCAACCCGAAAGTTGAACGTTTCGATAGAAAACCTGGCCATAGCCCGACAGTGATTCGACGCCTTCCTGGATGCGTGCTCCGCCCGAATCGTTCACGGCGACCAGCGGCATGCCGCCTTCGAGGGCATAGTCCATGATGTCGCAGATCTTCTTCGCGTGCCGCTGGCCAAGCGCTCCGCCCCCGACCGTCCCATCTTGGCAGAAGGCAGCGGCGGGGCGTCCGTTCACTCGCCCGACGCCGGTGACGATCCCG